>JASLLE010000020.1 GCA_030747175.1 Dehalococcoidia bacterium
CGGACGAGAAAGAGGCGCGATCCACCTTCGATCCGTACCCCGAACTCGACGTGGACGAACCGCACGAGGTCTCCGCCCGCACAGAACCCTACTTCTGGGATCCTGTCTCCCTCGTGATGTACGACGATACGAGGCTACTGGTGCTTGAGACATGCAGGCACCGATTCCAGGTCTGGGAGAAGGTCTAGCAGTCAACCCACCGATGGCCGGGGACGGCCCGATTGGTTCCGGAAAACTCCGTTTGATAACGGCCACAGGGAGGAAACGATGACAGAGCAAAGAGAAAAAGTGCTGGTAATCGTCCAGCTTTCCGGCGGAAACGATTACCTGAACTGCATCGTTCCGTGGGAAGACCCCCGGTACAGGGACTCACGCGCCCACGTCAGGATCACCGAAGACGAGGTGATCCCCCTCGACAACGGCTTCGGCCTCAATCCCGGAATGAGCGCCTTCAAAGAGCTCTACGACCAGGACCGCGTCGCCATCATTCACGGCATCGGATACCCGACGCCCAGCAGATCGCATTTCCGATCAATGGACATCTGGCACACCGCAACCCCGGATCGCGTGGGTGAACAGGGCTGGCTTGGCCAGGCCGTTCGGCAATTGGATCCGACGGGATCAAACGTTGTGACCGCCGTTAACTTTGGGAACGCCCTTCCGCGAGCGCTTGCCGCGCCGGGCGTCCCGGTGGCCTCCGTCGGCAATCTCGAGGACTACGGGCTGCTCACCGGTATGGCCGGCGCAGAGCAACGCGAGCAAGCGTTGACCGCCTTCAGCCGCATCTACACACCGGGCGTCGGCAGCGGCCTGGTGATGGACTACCTGGGCAAGACCGGGCTGGACGCGCTGAAGGGCGCAGACATCCTCAAGCAGGCGCCGGCAATGTACGAATCGACCGTCGAGTACCCGGACAACCCGATCGCGCAGAGCCTCAAAGGCGTCGCACAGGTCCACATGGCCGATCTTGGCACCCGCGTCTTCTACACGGTGTCCGGCGGCTGGGATACGCACACCAACGAGATAGTGTTGCAACGCGGGCTGTGGGAAGAGGTCTCGACCGGCCTTAGAGCGTTCTTCCAGGATCTTGAAGAGCACGACCTCGGCCCCGAGGTCACCGTACTCGTGTTCTCCGAGTTCGGGCGACGGGTCAAGGACAACGGTAACGGGACCGACCACGGCTCCGGCGGCGTTTCCTTCGTGATCGGCGATGCGGTCAAGGGCGGTCACTACTCCGAATACCCGTCACTGGATGTCGGACGCCTGATCGAAGGCGACCTCGCCTACAACTTCGACTTCCGGGGCCTGTACACGGACCTTCTCGAGGACTGGCTGGACCTGGACGCGCGGGAGATCGTGGGCGGGCAGTTCGAGAAGATCTCGCCGTTCGCAGGAGCAGTCGCGTAGAGGGCGTGAGGAGGGCGTATTGCCATACGCTCCTACTACGGTCCGGTACCTGAGACGGTAGTTGCCGCACGCCCGACTTTCTTTTGTCATTCCGGGCATATATGCCCATTCCGAAGTCGGCACACGAGGAATCTCCTGGCCTGCACTCAGGCAGGTTGGTAATCCGGCTTCGGTGATTCTTGACGGCGCACGCGGTCCCGCACATAACCGCCTAAAGGATTACGCCATCCTGGCGCAGCGCTTCGATTTCCTCAGGCGATAGCCCCGCCGCCAGCATCACGGACTCGGTGTCCGCGCCGAGGCCCGGCGACACCCCCCTGATATCGGTCGGCGTCTCGGACATCGAGACCACCGGCCCGGCGAGACGTTGCGGTCCGAACAGGGGGTGCTCCAGCTCTCGCATAAACCCCATCGCTTCTACCTGCGGATCGTCCGACATTTCCTCGGGCATGTTGACCGGAGCAACCGGTACCCCCGCCGCAGTGAACGCCTCAAGCCAGTCCGCAAGCGTTCGGGTCTTTAACGTAGCCCGCATCTCGGCGTGCAGCGCGGTCGCCTGCTCCATGCTCTCCTGCTGCGATTCATCGAAGTCAGGCTCATCGCTCGGGTCGTGGGCTATCCCCAGGACCTCTCGCGCCGCCGAACGGTTGGCCGGCGTCAGCGCCCCCATCACCATCGATCCGTCCTTCACCTGGTAGGTGGAGTAATACGCCCGTGCCGCAACGCGGGCAGCGCCACGACCCCTCACATAAGCGTCCCGGACCTCCGGGTACTCCGCGCCCTGCTTTCGTAGTTCAACGATCTCTTTCACCATCGGGTCCCGGAGCGTTGCGTCGTGTACCGGCTCCCGCATCACGACGGTGTCCTGAACGGCTATCGCGGCCTGTAGCAGTGAAGTCTCTATCTTCTGGCCCTGGCCGGTGATCGCCCGGTGGTACAACGCAGACGTGATTCCAACCGTCGCCGAAAACCCGGCGCAGTAGTCGGCCAGTGAGATAGCGCTGATGTTGGCGGGCTGGCCGTGGGCGTCCACCTTCTGATCCGCCATCATCAACCCGCTGTAACCGTTGGCGACGATATCCGTGCCACCGCGATCACCCATCGGACCCCGGTTCCCGAAGCCTGTGATCTCGCAGTAAATCAGGCCGGGATTGAGCTTTTTGAGCGTCTCGTAGTCGATGCCGAGACGTTCCGACACACCGGGACGGTAGTTGATCGTCACGATGTCCACGGTCGGCACAACCCGGTGTATGAACGCCAGTCCACGCGGGTCCCTGAGATTCACGGCGACGCTTTTCTTGCCACGGTTTAGCGACTGAAAGCGCTTGCCCTCGTTCGGCATGACGGTGCCGCGATTACGGTGTGGATCGCCCGCAA
The DNA here is from genome assembly GCA_030747175.1 of Dehalococcoidia bacterium. GTDB lineage: Bacteria > Chloroflexota > Dehalococcoidia > Lucifugimonadales > Lucifugimonadaceae. The sequence continues at coordinate 2,785 of JASLLE010000020.1, forward strand.
GCGGCTCAACTTTGATCACTTCCGCGCCCAGGTCAGACATAACCGCGCCGTTGAACGGCAACGCCACGATCTGCGAGAACTCAAGGACGCGAACGCCATCCAATGGCCCGGGCATGCTACTCAATCCTCCTCAGGCAACCGCGCCATTAGTAGTCCCCTCTCCCAGCGGGAGAGGGTCAGGAGCCTGCCCTTCCGGGGAAGGGTGAGGGAGAAGTGCCTATCGTGGAAACCCTCTTCCGGGACGCCCCTAGTAACCACGGAACTCGGGTTTTCGCTTTTCCAGGAAGGCGGCGACACCCTCCTTATGGTCGAAGGTCGTGCGGGTGAGATCCTGCCCGCGGGACGCCAGCGGCAGATGCTCGGCGAGATCCTGCTGATACGCCTGATGGATCAACTGTTTCACGATCCCCATCGCGTACACCGGCCCGCGCGCCAGCTTCGTCGCCATCTCCATCGTCGTTTCCATCAACTTATCGTCAGCCACGACTTTGTTGGCGAGTCCGATGCGATACGCCTCGTTGCCGTCGATTGGCTCGCCGGAATACTGCATCCACAGCGCGTTCGCCAGCCCGACTAGTTTCGGCAGTTGCCATGCCGAACCGTCCGCCGGGACTAGCCCGTTGCGGATGAACGCCTCGTTAAATCGAGCGCTTTCGCCAGCGATCCTGATGTCACACGATAGAGAGATGCCGCAACCCAGGCCGTACGCATGTCCGTTGACGGCGGCAAAGGACGGCTTGTGCAGGTTGTGGAGCTTGGAGACGATCGGCGGACCGGTCTTGATCTGAAGTGTCTCGCGCGCCGTGTAGTCAGGGTCCAGCTGTTCCCACGAGGTGGTCCGGTGTTCAGGGGCGTCTTCCGCCGCCGCCTCGGCATCGTTGATGCGTCGCTGGAACCCGCGGACGTTCGCACCTGAAGAGAACGCCCTGCCCGCCCCGGTTATCACCAGGACCCGCAGATCGCCGTCCTCGGCAAACCGGTCGACTTCCGATTCCAGCTCCGGCATGAGCGGCTCGCCAAGCGCGTTGAGGGTGTCCGGATCGTTCATCGTGAGGATGAGCACCCCTTCGGGCGTCGTCTCGGAGATGATCTTCTCGAACGGCATCGGGGCGGCTCCTGAACAATCTGGTCTGGTGTAAACGGGAGATTGCGGGGAGGATAACGCAGCGACGGGCAACGCGGCGGCGCAGAGAAGTGAATAAGACACGCCTCGCGTGCAGAATGTGCATCGGTTGTGACCGACACAACGAGGACTAACCCTGGATGGAGACAACCACATGGCGGAAACGGCTGACGTAGTCGTAGTCGGCGGCGGCTGCATCGGAACGAGCATCGCCTGGCAACTGGCGCGGCGGGGCGCGGGGCGCGTAATCATGCTTGAGAAGACCGGCATAGCGTCCGGCGCCACCGGGTGGTCCAGTGCGATCGTCCGGATGCACTACACCCACGAACCGCTCATCAAGATGGCGTTGTTCGGGCGGCGTATGTTTGAAAACTTCGAGGACGAGGTCGGCGGGGATTCCGGGTTCCGGCGCGTCGGTTTTCTGGTTGTTCTGCCGCCGGAAGATGTCCCGGCGGCGCGACGCGTGGTCGGCCTGCAGCGAGGTCTCGGGATCGACGCAACGATGCTGTCGCTTGAGGAAATCGCCGAGATTGAGCCGCGGCTCTCGCTCGAAGGCGTGGTCGCCGGAACCTGGGAGCCGGACTCTGGACACGCCGACGGGTCCAGCACCGCGAACTCGTTTGCGGCGGCAGCACGAAACGCCGGGGCTGATCTCCGTATTGGCGCTGAGGTGACTGGCGTACAACCGGGCGATGGGTCTTCCATACGCATCTCCACGACCACCGGGGATATCGAGGCCGGGTCCGTGGTGATGGCGTCTGGATACCGGACCAGCGCCCTGCTGGAACCTCTTGGAGTGGAGCTGCCGATCAAACCCGTGCGTCACAGCATCGCCGTCGTCGAACGCACCGCCGATTTCGGCCCGCAACACCCCGTGATCTCCGATCACATCCAGAACGGGTACTACCGTCCGGAAGGGGCCGACCTGGTGCTGCTCGGCGACCACGACCCGCTTGAGGGTGACATCGACCACGATATCGAGACCGACAAGCAGCCCCCGCCGACATCCATAGCCCGGCACACCGCCCGGTTCGCCAACCGGTTCCCCTCGGAAGCAGATGCGATGTACCGCCGCGGATACACCGGGACTTACGATACGACGCCCGATTTTCAGCCGGCGCTGGGCGCGGTGAAGGCGATACCGGGCCTGTTCGTCGCTGTCGGATTCAGCGGCCACGGATTCAAGCTCAGCCCTTCCGTGGGACGGATCATGTCGGATGTCGTGCTGGAAGGCGAAACAGATGTGGCGGACATCTCGATGTTCCGCGTAGAACGCTTCGCCGAGGGAGACCTGGTTACAGCCCCGGAAGGCTACGGAACGCGATCACTGGCGTAACGGAGTGGCTGGAATGCGGCGGCGACAGATGTAGGGGCGGGGCTTGCTCCGCCCGTCTCGCATCATGGGATTGTTCAGACCGCGCCCTGAGGCTCTCGAAGGGCCGGGATCTGCGATTACGTTTGTATTCCCTTTCAGGGTGATGCGGTCAGTGCGCCACGACAGCTCTCGCCAACTGAGGGCGGAGCAAACGCGGCCCTTACGATGTGCTGAGGAATCGCCCCGTTAGCCGCTCTGGCACGTCGAGCCGGTTCGTTCCCGGGCTTAGAGCAACGACGCCTCTATAAACCCGTTCCCGCGCCGCCTCGGAATCCAGGCGTACCAGGTGCGACTTGCAGCGGCAGTCGGACGAGCCGAAACCCGGGATCGGCACGCTCGCTTCGGGATCGGCCAGTGCAGACGCGGTCCACTCGCACTCCAGACGCGTATCGGAAGCCGACCACCAGACCTGCTCCGCTCTCGACACGCTCGTCAGTGCGTCGATGTGCCAGTGGCGCTTCTTCCGGCGGCGCAGGTGTCGGGCGAGACGTGGCGCCAGCCCGGATAGCGCGCTGCCCATATACAGGTAGTGGCCTGCCGGAAGCTCGACCATGCCCAGCGCGCCCGGCTTCACACGGATCGTCTCGTCCAACCGAAACGCGAGCGCGTAACCGCCGGGTTCGGCCGGCAGCCGTGACCTGCCGCGCGATCCGTTCACCGGGCGGACATGCACGCCACCGTTCCGGATCGCCGTCATAGCCCCCTCATGCCGTTGTCCAGCGCCCTCACGAAATCCTCACGCCGGTTCGACTAGCTTCGCAACATGACCGGCGTCTCACCGTGTACGTGGACTACCGGCGTGAGGTGGGGTTCGGAATCCCCGGCCGGATTCGGTCAGGACAGATTCTCGGCGTCCCACGACGCTTCGTAAGGTTCGAGGCGCATAGGGCAGCGCGTCGCCTTACATCTGCTGCACGGCGAGGACGCCGGGTCATCAAGTATTCGGAGCTCTTCTCCGAACGGCACCAGCGCGCTCTGTGACTTCTGGGGATCCATTTGCAACGAATCGAGCAATCGGACGCCGATCCTGTGCGCGGGCAGCGCGCGGAAGAGCGTGCGCTGCCCTTCCAGGTCCCAGTATTCGTTGCCGGGCACGAGGCACGGCCCGACCTGATGCCCCTCCTCTTTGCGCCCGGTCGCTATCTCGTTGACGGTGTGAGACTGCGCGTTCATCGCAATAGCAGATCCAGCAGCATCGAGAACAATCGCCTCCAACGGACGGTCCTCCGCGAACAGTTCAGACACGCGGAGTCCGATCTCGGCGCCCGCGGTGACGACGAAAAAGACGGCACCCTGTGCGCCTTCCATCAGGTGGGGAAGCATGGGGCCGTTGACGGACAGCCCTTCGTCAAATTCGACCGTCCCTCGTCCCATCGCACCGACGGCCATCTCACGGGTGACCGAGGCCGGTTCGGCCAACTCTGCGGCCTCCGATATCGCCCAGTCGATGTCTCGTGTCAGTTGCTCCCGAGCGCCACCGGCCGGTCCCAGGCAACGCCACACGTCGTCCGGGACGATTTCAATTTCGACGCGAGTCACCGTACCATCCGAGGGCAAGGGAAACGTCTTTCTGCAGCCAGCGGCGCGGATACCCGCGACACGACAAATACTACATGGTCGGGCGCTCGCGCTCGCCGGGAAGGGGCACGCCGGTGTCGATGAGCCACAGGGAACGCGTTGTAAAAGCGCTGAACCACGAAGAAACGGACCGGACGCCGATGGACTTCGGCGGCGGCCCGGCCACGCAGATCCACCCGGACGCATACGTCGCGCTACTGGCGCACCTGGGACTCGAACCCGAGGAGCTTATTGAAGGCGCACGCGGGGAGGGACAGGTTGTCGTTCCCAGCGAGGACGTACTTCTGCGGTTCGACGTCGACGTCCGACCCGCGCAACTGCGCCAACCTGATGTCCGCCCGCGAACGCGCATAGATGAGCTGAGTTATTTCGACGAGTGGGGCGTTCGCTGGGAAAAGGCTTTTTTCACGGCCCCGGATATCAACGTCGAAGGACCGCTTCAAGGACTCGTGGACCCGGCGATATCCGCGGTCGATTCAATCGACTGGCCGGTGCCGGACGATCCCGGGCGTGTTCGGGGCCTGCGCGACCGGGTCGAGGAGCTCAGGAGGAACACCGATTACGCCATCGTCCTGAACCTCCCAAACAGCACTTTTGCGCTGTCCCAGCGTCTTCGAGGTTTCACGGAATTGCTGGAAGACCTGCTGCTCAACGAGCCCTTCGCAGAGGCCGTTCAAGAACGTGTTACGGACGTGATCTGCGGCATAGCGACCACCGCGCTGAAGGAGGTCGGCGACCTGGTCGACGGCGTGGCGTTCGGCGATGACATGGGTATCCAGACACAGTCGTACCTGAGCCGTGAGCTTTACCGGAAGATGATAAAACCGCACCACGCCCGGTTCGTGGGCACCCTGCACAGCCTCACGGACGCCCGCGTGATCATGCACAGCGACGGATCTATCCGGGAGCTGCTCGGAGACATAATCGATTGCGGCGTTGATGTGATTAACCCGGTGCAAACGAACGCGACCGGGATGGAACCGGGCAGGTTGAAGGCGGAGTTCGGCAAAGACGTCTGCTTCTGGGGTGGGATCGACACGCAAAAGGTTCTGCCCTTCGGATCGCCAGACGACGTCGCCCGGGAGGTGCGGGATCGAATCGGCGATCTAGGCGCCGGCGGCGGGTACGTTGTGGCGTCCGTCCATAACATCCAGTCAGAAGTGCCACCGGAGAACGTCGTCGCGATGTTCGATACGGTGCGAGAGTCCGGTTAAGGGAGGCCTCCACATGATGACGAACAGGGAACGCCTGCTGGCGATCCTGGATGGCAAGAGTCCGGACCGGATTCCGTGGATCCCGCGCATGGAAATCTGGTACCTGGCGCAACGCCTCGCCGGGACGCTGCCGCCCGAGTATGAAGACATGCGCCTGGGCGAAATACGCGCCGACCTGCGCATGGGCAACCCGGCGCGGACCGGCCGCGTTTTCACCACGCGTATTCGCGGTGTGGATGCCATCGTACGCAGGGACGGGCTGCGCACCACCACCGAGTACATAACGCCTTACGGGACAGTGAGCCAGACGGCGCAACGGACCGAAGAGCTGGACGCCGTGGGAATCCAACCGCTCGTCGTCGACAAGATGCTCAAAGGTCCCGGCGACTACGACGCCGTGATGCACATCTTCGAGAACATGCAGTGGTACCCCTGCTACGAGGAGTACGAGGCCTACGACCGTGACGTCGGCGACGATGGACTACCGATGGTCGGGATCGGCGATGTCCCGTTCCACCATTACCTGGGCGATCTTTCAGGATACGAGACGGCGTACCTGGACCTTTTCGATAATCCCGGACAGGTCGAAAACCTCCTGGATACGATCTCGCAGGTGTACAGGGAGCGCATGTGGCCGGTGGTGGCCGAGTCACCGGCGCGGCTTCTGCTCCACGGGGCGCACTTCGCTTCCCAGACCACGCCCGCGCCCTACTACGATCGGTACATCACTCCCTATGTACGCGAGTTCACGGATTACGTACACAAGTACGGCAAATCCGTAGCACAGCACGCCGATAACGACAGCCTCGAGATTCTCGATCAACTGCAAGAATCCGGTTACGACATGCAGGAGTGCCTCGTCACATCCCCGATGGTCCCCTTGAGCCTCCGCACCGCCCGGGAACACTGGGGCGACTCGATGATCATCTGGGGCGGATTGCCCTCCGTCATTCTTGAGGAGAGCACGCCAGAAGAGGAGTTCGAGGAGTACATGGAAGACCTGTTCCGGGCGATCTCGCCTGGCGACGCCTTCATCCTCGGCATCGCCGACAACGCCATGCCCACCTCAATGATCTCTCGCATGAGGCGCGTGAGTGAAATGGTTGAGGAGTACGGCAATTACCCGACCGCCAACTGACCGGGATGATCCGATCCCCGGCCGTCTTGAGTTAAGTAAGGACAAACCCATGGACTTTAACGACCTGGCCCAGATGGTTATCAGCGGCGATAACAAAGGCGCTGAATCGTGGACGCAGGAGGCGCTCGATTCCGGCGTCGAGCCGGCGGCGATCATCGATTCCGGGCTGATCCCCGGGATGGAAGAGGTTGGACGCCGTTTCAAGAGCGCTGAATATCACATGCCGGAGGTTCTCATCTCCGCACGCGCAATGAAGGCCAGCCTTGCGCTGGTCAGGCCATTGGTGACGGATTCCGGCATCGAGCCCAAAGGCCGGGTCGCCATCGGCACGGTACGCGGAGATCTGCACGACATCGGGAAAAACCTGGTCGGCATGATGCTTGAAGGCGCCGGTTACGAAGTCAACGACCTCGGCGCCAACGTAGCCCCCGAGGCTTTCGTGGACGCGGTGGAGAACGGCGGCGCTGACCTGATATGCCTGTCCGCCCTGCTCACGACCACGATGCCGATGATGAACTCCACGATAGAAGCGCTCACCCAGGCTGAAGTGCGTGGCCGCGTCGGCGTGATGATCGGCGGAGCGCCGGTCAACCAGGCCTACGCAGACCAGGTTGGAGCGGACGGGTACGCCCCTGATTCGGCAACGGCGGTGGAAGTGGCCGACGCGCTTATGAAGAAACGGGCCGCCGGTTGATTGCCGGGTGAACGACGAAACGCCCCCGAAACGGTCCATTCTTCACGCCTTCCTCACAATTGAACAGGTAGCGTTTACGATTGTATTGTTCGTTGCAATTTACAGATCGACTGCCCTGTCGCCGCTCCCGGGAGAGGAATTGAATGCCAGATAAGTTTGACGTCGCCATCATTGGCGGCGGCGTAGTGGGCTGCGCCATAGCCCGAGAACTCAGCCGTTACCAGCTTCGTGTCGTGGTGCTGGAACGGGCCGCCGACGTGGCCCGAGGAACCAGCGGAAAGAACAGTGGCGTAGTCCACACCGGGATCAACGTACCCACCGGCTCACGGAAGGCCGCACTTAACGTAGCGGGCGCCCGGGTGTTTGAGGACTTCTGCAAAGACCTTGACGTTCCGTTTGATCGGGTCGGCAAGGTGATCGTGGCGCTGGAGGAAGACCAGACCCCGGACCTTGAGTCATTGATGGCTCGCGGTATCGCAAACGGCGTGCCGGACCTGGAGATCATCGACTCCGCGACGCTCAAGCGCATGGAGCCCAACATCTCCGGCGCGGCCGCCCTCAACGTGCCGACGGCGGCCATCGCCTGTCCTTACTCCCTGAATATCGCCCTTGCGGAGTCCTCCGCCGAGGCCGGCGTTGAGTTCATGCTGAATTCACCCGTGACCGCGATCAACGGGGACGAGGGCGACTTCCAGATAACGACCCCCGGCGGCACCGTGAACGCGGCGCTCATCGTCAACTCGGCCGGTTTGTTCTCAGACAAGATCGCCCGGATGGTAGGCATCAAGCGCTGGCGAATCTGGCCGTGCAGGGGCGAGTACGTCATCCTGGATAAACGCGCCGGCAGCCTGATCAACAGCATGGTCTACCCAGTGCCGCCAAAGGGTGGCGCTGGACTCGGCGTCCACATCACGCCCACCACGGACGGCAACATCCTCCTGGGACCGTCTGCCGACTACACAAACGACGCGGACGACGTTCGCACGACTCCAAAGATCCGAAGGCAGCTTCTGAAAGAAGCCGCCGAGTTCCTGCCGGCGCTCAGCCCGCGGGACGTGATCACCGCCTACTCCGGGATGCGGCCAAAACTCGTACCGTCGAAGGTCGGCGGATTTGGCGACTTTGTCCTCGAAGAGGTACCCGAGCAACTGGGAATGATGAACCTGGTGGGAATCGAATCGCCGGGACTCACGGCATCGCCCGCCATCGCGGACGAGATCTCGGGCTGGGTGCGTGAACGCATCCCGGCGAAGAAGAACAGCAACTTCAAGGGAAAGTGGACCGCCGTGGATCGCGTCCGAGACGAGACCCCCGAGAAGATCGACGCCCTTATCGGCGAAGACCCCGCATACGGCGAAATCATCTGCCGCTGCGAGATGGTCACACGCAAAGAAATCATCGACTCGATCAATAACGGTTTGGAGGCAACTTCACTGAACGCCATCAAGTACCGCTCGCGGGCCACGATGGGCCGCTGCCAGGGCGGATTCTGTGGACCCCGGATTATCGACCTGCTTATCGAGAACGGACATTCGCCAGAGTCATTGACCCTGACCGGCGGAGACTCCTGGTTATTCCTCGGCAGCGTTGAGGATCTCCGCAAAGGGAGAACCCGGGAAGCGGTGGAGGCCGGCAATTGAGCTCTCACGAACAAGCAGACGTAGCGGTTATCGGCGGCGGGCCTGCCGGTCTCGCCGCAGCGGCCGAAGCTAAAGCGGCCGGCGCCAGCCGGGTACTGCTGCTGGAACGAGATGACCGCGTTGGCGGAATCCTGAACCAGCAAGTACACGATGGCTTCGGCACCAAGGTCTTCAACGAGGCCCTGACCGGTCCCGAGTACGCAGCGATCTACGAGGACCGCGTAAACGAGCGTGAAGTCGAGACCTGGCTCAAGACCCACGTCATAAACGTGACCAAAGACCGTCTCATAACGGTGCACTCTGATAAAGGGCTTCGCACCATCGAGGCCGGTTCTGTCGTGCTTTCGATGGGCTGCCGGGAACGCACCCGTGGCGCTATCGGCACCGCCGGCACGCGGCCCGCCGGCGTATTCACGGCCGGCGCAGTACAGAACTACATGAACGTGCGCAACCTGGCCGTCGGACGCAAGGTCGTCATCCTTGGGTCCGGCGATATCGGCCTGATCATGGCCCGCAGGTTGAAACTTGAAGGGGCGGAGGTTGTGTGCGTGGCGGAAATCCTGCCACAGCCAAGTGGCATCGGCGCCAACCTGGTGCGTTGCCTTGAAGACTTCGACATCCCCCTGTACCTCAGCACCACCGTTGTCGAGATACACGGCAAGTCCCGTGTCACCGGCGTCACGCTCGCAGAGGTCGGCCCGAAGATGGGCGAAAAGAAAGGGACCCGCCGCTTTATCGAGTGCGACACCCTTCTGCTTTCGGTCGGGTTGATTCCTGAGAATGAACTGACAAACAAGATCGGGATCATCACGAACCCGGTAACAACCGGGGCGGTGGTTGATGACTCGTTCAGGACGTCAGTTCCCGGCATCTTCTCCTGTGGGAACGTGCTGCAGGTACATGACGTGGTGGACTACGCAACCATGGAATCCGAGAAGGCGGGTACCGCGGCCGCCATCTGGGCGACAACTGGCAAGCTGCCGGATGCCGATATCAAGGTCTCGGCCGGCGCGGGTCTCCGCTACGTTTTGCCCGCCACCATCAGCGGAACGGACGCCGTGGACTTCACCATGCGTTCATGGCGAGAGGAACACGACCAATCCGTCATCTTCAAGAGCGGGGGCGAAGAGGTTCGCCGCCTGAGGATGCCCCACATGGAACCGGCCGGCATGATCCGCGTTCGCGTGGGCAAGGGCCGCTTCCGGCGTATCGTCAACAACGAATTGACCGTGGAGGTAGGAGCTTGAACTCGACAGTCATCTGCATCGTCTGTCCGGTAAGTTGTCCCTGTGAAGTTGAGTGGACAAAAGAGGGCGGCGTAACAAAAGTCGAAAATAACCAGTGCAAGCTGGCGTTTGAGTATGTCGAGGGTGAACTTTTCGATCCCCGGCGCATGCTGACGACCAGTGTTCCGGTAGACGGCGGCAACTGGCCGCTCGTCAGCGTTAAATCGCATGTCCCGATCCCGAAAGACCAGATGCTTAATGCGATGAAAGCAATCGGAGACCTTCGCGCCAAGGCGCCGATCAAGGTTGGTGACGTGATCATGCCGGACTTCATCGGTTCCGGCGCCGACCTTGTTGCGACCAGGAACGTTGCCGTAGCCTGAGCGCGCTGGCCGGACCGATGCTCCCGGTAATAGAATCGGCCCAGATTACACCCGGATATCACGATGTCTTCGTGGCTTCCCGGTCTGGGGAGAAGAAAGTAAACGCTCCGTCCTGACTCGGTCAGCCAGCAGGCTCGGAACACACGTCCGATCGAGACAGAGACCGGAATGAGGAACTCGCCATGGTCGCCAGAACAACAAAAAAGGTGATTCTGCCCTACGGAAGTACAACGATGGAGGCAGAGGTCCCCGGGGGACGAGAACTGGCGACCCTGGAAGTAGCAGACGTTCCACAGGTCCCCGATCTTACGAACGCCATCCGCAAGGCCATCGAGAACCCGATCGGCCTCGAAAAGAACATTTACGAGATCGTTCAGCCGGGCGAGACGGTCGCCATCATCGTGTCGGACGGAACCCGGAAGACACACGTCGACGAGATCCTGCCCATCCTCCTGGGCGGCCTCGCAGGCGCCGGCATCCGTGACGAAGACATCACGTTCGTCTTCTCGACCGGCACCCACAGGGCCACCAACGCCGAGGAACAGAAGATCATTCTTGGCGAAGACATCTATCAGCGCTTCAAGAACCAGCTCGTCAATCACGACGCCCACGACCCGTCCACGCACGTTTACATAGGGACGACTGCGCGTGGCACGAAGGTCAAGATAAACAAACAGGTGCATGAAGCGGATCGCATCATCGCCACGGGCGCCGCGGTCCTTCACTACTTTGGCGGTTACGGCGGCGGCCGAAAATCGGTCGTACCCGGCGTCGCCTCCGTCGATACCATCGCCACCAACCACGCCATGAATCTGGACCCCGATAGCGACCGCATCAATCCCGCGGTCCGCATCGGCGGACTGGACGGCAACCCGGTGGCGGAGGACCTGCTGGAAGCCACCAAGTTGACGCACGTTGATTACGTCATCAATACGGTGATGAATCGCGACAGCCAGATAGCGGGGATCTTCGCCGGCGAACTCGATGCGGCGTTTGAAGCCGCCCGTCTGTTCGCCCATGAACTTTTCGCTGTGAACATCCCGGAACAGGCCGATGTCGTTATCGCCGCGTCCGCAGCGTCGTTCAACTTCGTCCAGACGCATAAAGCGCTGTTCAACAGCTACCAGGCCGTCAAACCGGAAGGCCGGATCGTGCTGGTCACGCCGTGCACCGAGGGTCTCGGCGGCGAGCAGTTCGCCAAGTGGATTCGGCTCGGAAACCGTTCTGCGATCATCGCCGGGCTCCGCGAGCAAAGCGAGATAAACGGGCAGACCGCCCTGTCCACTGTTGAGAAGGCGCCGATCACTCTTATGGTGACCGACATGGATGAAGAAGACGTGCAGACGCTGGGCGCACGGAAAGTCGCCACGCTCCAGGAAGCCGTCGACTTGGCGTTCAGCGAGGTGACAGCGTCCGGGGCGAGCGACCCGAACTACTACTCCATGCCGTCCGCCGCGTACACGGTGCCCTTCCTTCCCGAATAATCAACGGTCATAAGCATCCGGGGGAAGCGGATGTACTTCAAGATCCTGGTTCCGCTGGACGGATCAACGCTCGCCGAACGGGCGCTATCGGTTGCGCGCGCGCTGGCGCGGCGTTGCGCCGCCGACCTTGAACTCTTGACGGTGGTCCCGGACGGCGACGGAGACAGGTCTTCGGCGACAGCGGCCCCTTACCTTGCGGCCATCGCCGAACAGGCTGAGTCTGAATCTGATCCCATCAAGTGCCACGTTGTTCAGGGAGACGCCGCCCCGGGAATCGTCGACTTCACCCGCAGCCAGGGCTTCAGCCTCATAGTGATGGCAACTCATGGCCGGACCGGCTTCGTCAGAGGTCTCCTCGGGAGTGTTACCGACCAGGTCATCCTCAACTCCCCTGTCCCCGTGCTGGTCGTAAATGGCGGTTCCGCTCCGGTCCCGGACCTCGGCGAAATGATCGACAACGTCATTATCCCGCTGGACGGCTCAGAGCTGGCGGAATCGGCGATCGAACACGGCGAAGCAGTAGCCGAGGCGTTCGGCGCCGATCTGGCTTTACTGCGAGTGGCGGCGTCAAACGCCAACTCCATCGAGCGTTCACTGGCCCGGCATTACCTGGACGGCATCGCGTCCTCGCTGAACGTCAAAGGATCAGAAATAAAGCAGCACACGCCGACCGGTGACCCCGGGGAAACGGTGATCGCGACCGGAGCAAGTTTGCCGAACTCTTTGATCGTCATGACAACACGCGGCACCTCCGGCTTGAAGCGCAGGATGCGCGGCAGTGTGGCAGACCGGGTAGTAAGGGGCACGACCGTTCCGACGATGGTGATTCCGCCCGTGGCGGCATTCACCGGCCGTTGTATGGACTAAGGCAGGCGAACGGTTCCCGCCGGGCGTGAATTGGCCGGGATGTTCAGCACCGGCCTGGTTTCAGATGTGCATCGAGAACACGCACCTCGCAATCGGCGTCCTCCGACACCATCCGTGAATACGAGCCTTGAGTTCTCTCGCCCGGCGGTCGGGATGAGCCGGTATACATCGCTATCAGATCGATTTGTTCGCGCTCGGCGATCTCACAGATGCCTTCGGGGACCGTGTCTGCGTCAACCTGTTCAAGCCTGCACCGCACCCCTCGAGTCGTCGCCGTGAGCACCTGTCGGATCAGCTTGCCGGTCATCTCGCCGCGTTCGTGTTCATCGACGTCTGGAACTCGAACATTGCAGATCACTATTTCCGCATTCCCGGGCTTCATCTGGATATCGGCCTCGACGCGATAGATAACCCGTTCCGCCAGTTCAGTTCCGTCCACGGGAACCAGAATCCTGGGACCCATCTGATCCTCCTGTTTATCGGCGAATACCGATCGCGAACTGTAGGCAGCGATCGGTCGACACAGGCCCGAATCGCCGTCTCTGGCGGGCGGCGATTTCGGCTTCCGACAGTGTTCCTCGTGACGCCTGATAGAGACGTGAGGACGCGGCCAACCGAGTGTTGGTGGCGTGAGAAACAGGATTCGGGTTAAGAGCGCGGGGGAACTACGCCAGCGCCGGAACGACCGTGTCCATGAATAGTTTCATGTCGTCCAGGGTCTGAAAGTCGGGAAAGGTTGCGATGCACAGGTCGAAACCCATTTCCGCCAGCTCCTCAAACTGATCGATAACGGCGCTGGGATCACCGGCGATCGCTCGCTGATCGCCGCCCGCGGCCCACTCTTCCCCGCGGCTACGTGCCTTTGCGCTGTCGCGGTCGATGAATATGCGATGCGTCAACGTCTTCCGTATCGAGTCATAGTCCCGGTCCGCGGCTTCACAGTGTCCGCGTAGCGCGTCCAGCTTTCGCTGGTGTACCGCGACACTCCGGGAAACGTCGTCCCACCAGTCGGCGTGACGCGCCACAACTCCCAGCGTCAATTGTTCGCCGCCACCGCCGAGCATCAGCGGTGGCAGCGGATCCGGCCGGGGCTCGCTGTACGCATTCTCGATCGTGTAGTGCGTCCCGGAGAACGACGCCGGTGACTCCGTCCACATCGCCTTGATGACCTGGACGCCCTCTTCAAACATCTCGATCCGCTGTCGTGGTAACGGATACTGAAGCCCGTATGCCCTGTGCTCGCCCTCGTGCCATCCCGCTCCATACCCGAGGATGAAACGTCCGCTCGACATCTCATGGAGGCTTGCCGCCATCTTTGCCAGGATTGACGGCGGCCGGAACGAGTTGCTCATGACAATTGTGCCAAGCTCCGGCCCCGGGTAACGAGCCGCTATCCACGTCAGCAGCGTCCAGCACTCAACCCGCCACTCATCGGCGTAGTTCAGATGATCGGAAACCCACAGCGACGAAAACCCCTGTGATGCCACGTCGAGCGATCGGTGGAGGTCGCCCAGGTAGTCACGCGGCACGATGTTCTCAAGGCCGCGGTCGCCCGCCGGCGGGTTGTAACCAAATTCCATGCGTGCCTTTGTTGCCAACGAAATGCACTCCTGATGAATTGGGACGTCCAATCGTGAACAGCACGCGATAGACCCGCGCCCCACGTTTCGACACAGGGTACCGCCTCTCCCGGTGACTCGCGACGCCCGAACTGTCTCCGAGGACATCCGCACGACGACGACCGACAGGCGAAGAAGCAAGGTGTTGCGCAATCCGTCTGGCGATTACACAGTTCCCCAATCCTGCTCGGTCTTGTAACCTGCGATGCATGGCTGGCCATGACCACCACGACCGTGCAGCCAAACCCACGCGCCGCACGCGCGCCCTGCGGACGACACTACGCATCTTTTTCATGCTGTTCCTGGCGGGGATGGTGGCCTGCTCCGCCGGATCCGAGGAACCAGGATCGGGCGACGGACCGCCTTCAGGCATCCTGAACGCCCCGGACGATTCCAGCTTCGACCCGGACTTTGGTCTCGATCCGGAGCCGGAAAGCAGTGATCGGGCGTCCCCGGGCGGCGGTGATTTTGAGCGTCCGGCGGATGGCAATATCCCGCCCATCACTCCGCCACCGAACGCTGGCGACGATGTGATCGCTCCTACGGCCACCGCGGTCCCCACCAGTGGGCTGAGCCCTGAGCCAACAGCCACGCCGGGCGCCGTAGACGTCAATGGGCTCAGGCCCGACCCAACAGCTACGCCCCGGCCCGTGATCGCCGACGAGCAAATCTACTCCTGCCTGATTGACGGCGATCACGAGATGCTGAAACAGGTCCAGTTTTCGCCCACTCCCCCTGCCCCGGCGAACGAGACGGTGATATCCATCGACGGCGACGCGTCGGACTGGGCGGGCAGGCCGACGATTGCGGTGGATCCGGGCGGTGATTCTGAAGCCGGGTTTCCGGACCTCGGCGCGGTTCGCGCATTCCGGAACGAAACCGCCCTGTACCTGGCGGCGGAAGTGGGTGAATACTCGAAAGAATTTGATTCGGTCGAAACCTACGTCAACTCCGGAGATCGTGAGTTCTTCATCGGCTGGTCACCCCTCGGTGAGTACGGTTGGGCGGCCGATATCACCAATGGTTGGGTCGACATGGGCGCGTTGAGACGGTCCAGTTTCGCCATCGGATCAGATTTCGAGGCGCGGATCGATCTACGCGACCTCGGTTCTCCGCAGACACTTGCCATCATCCGGACACAGGTAATGGCCGGAGAGTGCTGCGGCCCAACGTGGCGAGCCGTCGACTTGTTGGAGTCAACCGATCCAGTCCCTTCGGTCGCCGAGGTGGACCCGGAATGGCGACTTGCTCCCGAGGGCGGAGCACGAGAAGCACGGTTTATGCTCGCCACGCCTGACACGCGCGCCATCGATATCGCATTCGATTCAGCGAGCGAGCGAGCATCGGTGACGGGCCTGGCCGGGGCCGTGCCGTCCAACTCACAGGTGCTCGTCGGCAACATCGAACTGAACGACTTCATCATGCTCCGCGCTGATATAAATGGCGCTTTCTCCACCGACGTTGCCGCCGTCGAAGGAACCCACGTCCTGGTCAAGCAGGACACGACCAATACCTTCATCCGTGAGGACCGCCAAACCTTCTCCGAGAACGTCATAGCGCCCGGGGTGTTGATCCAGATCCCGGTCACGCCCTCCTCCGACGGGGTGGCGGTTTCCGCCGGGGCACGTCCCTGTTGCGGGGAGGAAGGCATTGCTCCCTTCACCGTCGCCGGAGTACTCAAGACCGACCACGTAAGCGCCGGCGACAGGGTCCGTATTTCCGGCGTCGTCACGGTATTCGCGGGCGCGGCGGACGGACCACGCGACCAGGGACTTGAACTGCAATTGACGCTGCTGGGCGACAACGGCGGGCGACAGGTTGGTCGCGCAGGCAAGTTCATATCGCCTTTCCTCACGCCGACCGGTCTCCCGATAGAACGAACCCTTCAGGGTTCCCCCCTGGGACGGATCAATGTCGGATTTCAAGAAATTCGGTTCGAGTTCGATGGCCGCCACTGGGCCGCCAAGTTTGACCTTGAGATCGAAATCCCCGAAAACGTGAGGGACGGCACTTACGGGTTGTTGGCCGAAAATCTCTGGGGCCTCAGCGACCAGGCTCTCGCCCCGGACTCCAGCCTGCGCCCCTTCGACATCGTCACTCGTGACGACAACCAGTACCGTCCTACCCTGGCGACGCTCGTGGTGGGCGATCCCAATCCGATGCGGCTCACGACGACCCTTCTCGCGGACCAGGTCGATGACGGCGCACGCGGCGGGGTGATCGCACGCGAAGATTTCGGGCTCTTCGACATCGCCGGCAGGTCGTCATCCCGTCACGACCCGGTCGTTCCGAGGTTCGATGCCCTGGGTGACCCGTGGTCGTACCGGCTCGACCCCTTCGCGCCGATGCTGGACGTGGTGGACCGCGCTATTCCGGGCGCGCCGGCGTTGAACCCGGTCCTGGGCGCCGGTTCCGGGAGTTCCCTCAAGGTCACGGTTCAGCGCCCGGACGGCGGTGTTGACGTGATCGGGCCCGCTCCTCTAACCCGTTACGGAGTCAAATCGCCACGCACCCCCTGGAACGACACGCTCAACCCGGGCGGCGGTGACCTGCGGGAGATCCCGCAACTCATGGGCGATGGCGACACTTTCGCTTATTCGTTCCCGTCGGACGGCGACTACATCGTCACCCTGAACGGACGGGTTACCGATACGCAGGGCAACGTCCACGGTATCTGCGGGACTTACGACCTGACGGTCGCGAGCCACCTGGAGATCGAGACCGCGCTCCTGCCGACCACGCCATTCGAAATCGGAGACAGCATCGCTCCAACCGTGACCATCCTCCCGGGCGTGCCCGCCGACATCGCGTACACGGTGACACACGTCGCCGCAGATGGCGCGGTCGATCAACAGACGTTCCGTGGCACGGCGAACCGGTACGGATGGTGGGACGGGGGTGGCGAGAGCTACCGGTTCAACAGGGACGGGGAATACATAGTCGATATCGACACCCGATACCCGTCCGGAGACGGGCGTCTATGGGTTGGCCGCATGCGATTCGGGGGGGTTGTGGCGACGCCGAATGCACCGATCGTCGCCCACGGGCGGCGCGGGCCCGACGGCCAGACCGAACTCGCGCCGCCCTGGGCATTTGAGGAGGTTTTCATAGGCGAAGACTCGGCCCACTGGCAGTTCCCCTACTTCACGGGCGACGTACTGTGGGGAGACACAGAACCCGGGCCGGGACAGGCGGTGGTCACCCATCTATCTGTCCAGTCTCTTGACGATCACCATCCGCTTGTCGAACGCGCCCGAAACGTGACGGAAAGCTTCGGCGTCAACGAATCGTTGCCCCTGGACGTCGCTCTCCGGGCCGATCAGATGCCGTTGGTGCTCGGGCCCGAAGACCGCTCACTCCCGGGATCCCACCCTGACGAGCTTTCGCTCTGGTCATACATCTACGGCAGCGCGCAGCGTCCGGGCGTCCGCGTGCGAGAAATGGTCCTGGGTGACGATGTGAGCGGAGCTTACTGGCGCTTCGGGGACTCGTACCACGGCCAGCTCGGAAACGGCCCAGAGGGCGACCTCCCGGGGGATTTCAAGTTCCTGTACGGCGGCGCGGTGATCAGGGATCCGGTTACCGACGAGGGCATTTACGCCATCTACGGATCCTCGTGGGTCCACACGCTGGCGGACGATCCGCTCGGTTCCAGGTTGTTCCCGCCGTTCCAGGGAGCCGCCGGTGGCCCAAATGGCGGACCGTTGTTCACCACCCACGGGCGAGAGATCGACATATTCATGATGCCGATGGCGGTCCGGCCCGGAGCGGTGCTGGAAACGGGCGATACGTTCCGCATGTCGGGGCCGGTAATGCCGACCCTCCCGAGCCTTGTTGAGTACACAGTGATCGCTCCGGACGGCACGCGCCGACAACTGGGCGGACGGGCCAACGCGATCGGCTATTTCTACGACCCATCGGATGATTTCATTATCGATCAACCCGGACTCTGGACCGTGGAGCTGGCCGTCACCCACGACGGCATGACCAGCGCCGGGCCCGTGCAACCGCCCTTCCCGGCGGGCGGTCCGTTGACGCCGGACGGACGCACCTTCAACTTCGTGGTCGTGGACGGAACGACGCACCGGTCAGAATGGGCCACCGACCTCGCAGACATCCCGCCACGAGAGTGGTTCGAGGACAGCAGCAACGCAACGTTCACGACACGGCTGCCGGCCGGATGGGACGGCGATTCGGCGCGGCTGGTCGTCACGATGCCGGGCAACGTCCTGGTGGATGAGCAAGTCAACGTCGCCGGCGGACAGGTCACCTGGGAACTCAAAGGCGGCGAATTGAACGCTCTCGCCAGCAACTTCGATACCGGCGGTGTGCCGAATTCGAGCACCGGCGGCGGACTGTACGACACGCTCACGATCACGATGTTTGCCGAGGGGGCCATTGAAGGTGTGCCCGCGACGGCGATCGCGTCGATGGTGACCCACGGGGCGCGCGTACCGGAGACGCCGCCGATTTCGGACCTGTGAGATCGCGCGTCGCCACTCGGTCCGGAACAGCGGGCGGGTTGCAGCTCGTCGCTGCGTCGATCGTTCTCGCGCTCGCCGTCACCTGCAGCGGCGGCGACGGCGTACCAACGCCCGGGATCGAGGCGGCTTCCCCCTCCTCCACAGCTCCCGGGAAATCCGAACCGGTACCGACCGCCGCGCCCGTTGAGACATCGACTGCGACACCGGCATCAACGGCCGCACCGGAGTCCGGCCCGGCAACTGTTAAGTCGCCGACCGTCCCGGCGACGGGCATCCCGGTCGGCCCGGCGCCGCTCTCCGGCCCGCAATCATCGTCCGCCGTGGCCCTGACCCCGGACGGGCGGCTGGTCATGGCCGTCAACCCGGACAGCGACTCGGTATCGATCGTAGACACCGGTTCCCTGCAACTGCTGGCTGAGGTAGCCGTGGGAGACGATCCCAGGACTCTCGCCGTTACACCTTCAGGCACCCATGCCGTGGTCGCCAACCACGCCGGAGCCAGTGTTTCCGCGATCGATCTTTCGTCGTTTGAAGAAGTCGCTCGCTGGCCGGTCGGCCCTATGCCTTACGGCGTTGTGACCGATGGAACATCCGCCTATCTCACGGAGTTCGGCGCCGGGACGGTGAGCGCGATCGACCTCGCATCCGGAGATATTTCAGGGAGCATAGAGGTAGGTCCGTTTCCGGCGGGGCTGGCCTTGATCCCCGGGGTCGGAAGCGGCGATCAGTTGCTCGTCACACACTTGTTTGACGGTGATCTCACGTCCATCGAAATCCCGGCGCTACGCGTCAGCTGGACCGTATCGACCGGCGCCGACAGCAACGTGTCACAGTTCGTCACCGTATCGCCAGACGGGGCATCCGCGTTCGTGCCTCACACGCGATCGAACGTCAGCAACACCACTCTCGTATTCGATTCCACGGTGTTCCCAGTGGTGAATGTCGTGGATCTTGAAACGCGGCTGCTGATCAATAGAGAACGAATCACGTTGGACACGGCAGACCGTCCCGTCAGCCTGCCGTTTGCCATGGCGCTCACGCCCGACGCGACTCGCGCCTTCATCGTGAACGCCGGGAGCGACCAGGTTTCGGTCATCGACATGGATACAAATCGCGCCGTCGCAAACCTGTCCGTGGGGGCCAACCCGCGCGGCATAGCCCTGTCGCCTGATGGCGAACGGGCCTACGTCGATAACGTCCTGGACGGAACGTTAAGCGTGATAGACGCGGAAACGCCAGCCGTGACCAACACCTTGAAGCTCACTGAGATCCCGCTCGACCCGGAGATCCTGCTCGGCAAGCAGATCTTCAACTCGGCCGCCGAACCGGTGCTTTCCACTGACGGGTGGATCGCATGCGCCGCCTGTCATTTCGATGGCGGCGGAGACCAACGCACGTGGCTGGGATTCCCGGATGGACCACGCAATACACCGTCGCTGCTCGGCGTGGGGGAGACGCTGCCGGTCCACTGGTCCGGCGACCTGGACGAGCTGGCTGACGTGGAGTTAACGATTCGAAACATCCAGGCCGGGAGCGGCCTGGTGGAGGGTGATGAGTTGGATTCGCTCGGGCCATCCCTTACCGGAGTGTCCGTCGACCTCGACGCTCTCGCCGCTTATATGGACTCTCTAAAAGTGCCACCACCACCGCACGAAACCGACCCCGATATGTTCAATGCCGGCGCACAGGTATTCCAGGCGCTCGGGTGCTCCGAATGCCACATTCCGGGAACTTTCGTCGATGGGATGATTCACGATGTGGGTACGGGTGATCCGGAGCTTGAGAAAAACTCCCACGGCCGTGGCACTGCGTTCGATACCCCGAGCCTGCGCGGCCTCTGGTCCACCGCCCCCTACCTGCACGACGGCGCCGCACCTACGCTCGCAGACGTGTTGCGCTCCGGCGAGACACACGCCGTAGCCGGGGATCTGAGCGATGCCGAGATCGACGACCTCGTCGCCTATTTGCTTGCGCTCCCGGTCCCGGGATGAATCGTGTCGATCAATCCTTCACCTATATCGACTTGTGGCCCGGGCTGTTTCTCGTGACCTCCCCCCGCCATCCCGGTCTCCCCCTCGATCACGACAGTTCCCGCGCCGCGTCGCGCTCCAGCTCGCCCAGCTTTTCTACCCGCCTGCGGAAATGGTCTTCCGTGCTAAACCTGGCATCCAGAAACGCTCGAAGGATTTCCTCTGCGAGGTTCAGCCCGATGATCTGCGCCCCGAGGCAGATCACGTTCACATCATCGTGCTCGACACCCTGGTGCGCTGAGTAGGTGTCGTGGCTCAGCGACGCCCGGATGCCCGGGATCTTGTTGGCGGCGATAGCCGCGCCGACCCCGGTCCCACACACCATGATCCCGCGTTCCGCCCTGCCCGCTTTCACATCACCGCATACGAGCCGCGCTATGTCCGGGAAATCGACCGGCTCGGTGCTGTTCGTCCCGTGATCTACGACCTCATGGCCCCAAGCCTGCAGCAACTCCACCACCGGGCCTTTCATAGGGAATCCGGCGTGATCTCCTCCTATCGCGATCCGCATTTATGAAGGCTCACTTTCTTCGCGTCCAGGGAACCGCTCGACGATCAGTAGTGGATCGCTGTCCCGAGGCCGCCAGCCGCCGCGATGGCATCGCCGTTGATGGCGATCGCTCGCGGGGAGGCCAGGAAGGTCACGACGTATGCGATCTCTCTTGCATCCACGAAATGGTTGATGGAGTTGCCGCTCGCCATCTGCCCTTCGATCTCTTCCTCGGATATGCCCTCCGCCGCGGCCCGGCCAGCAATGATGTCGGCGGTGCGCTCCGTTCTGGTTGCCCCCGGGTGAACGACGGTCACGTTGATGCCATCCGGTCCGAGCAGGTTGGCCAGGTTCTTTGTCATCGCCGAAACCGAAACGTTTCGCATGCTTCCGATCGTTGAACCGGCGTTTCTGGCGGCCATTCCCGATATGTTTATGATCCGCCCCCAGCCCCGCGCCTGCATCAGCGGGGCGACCGCCTGCGCCGCCCGCAAATAGCCCATTACCTTGACGTTCATGTCGTCCCAGAACATGTCTTTGGTGATCTCGGACAACGGCGGCGGCGGGCCGCCACCGGGCACGGCTGCGCCGTTGACCAAAATATCGATGTGTCCCAGCGCCTCGTTGGCCTGCGCGACCATCGCCTTTACCGAAACGTCGTCGCCAGTGTCCACGGTGATCGGAATAATGCGCTGACCGGTTTCTGCCGCCAGTTCGGAGGCCGTCGCTTCAAGCGCCTCCCATCCGCGTGACGCGATAACCACGTCCACGCCTTCAAGCGCCAGTTCTCGTGCGATCGCTTTGCCAATCCCGCGGCTGCCGCCGGTCACGATCGCCGTTTTGCCGTTGAGTTCAAGATCCAAAGTACTTCCCCCGGTCCGGTCGAAATCTCGGCGCTATATAGTCACGTTAACTCAGGTCGTCGGGCGTAACTGTATACCCGGCGGCCCGGGGCCTCTAACGGGATGGAGTCGAGCTAGCGAAAATCGATCCGCTCAGTCCACCGGCTCGAACATCTCGCCCGCGCGAACCGTGGCGATCGGCCGGTAAATCCCGCCTGAACGGTCGTTTCCTTCAAAATCGGTATGGACATGAGGCCGCTCATCCCAGCGCAACACCGAGATATCCGCGCAATTCCCGGACGTCAGAGTCCCGATTTCATGCTCCAGTCCCAGGATTTCGGCCGGCCTGATCGTGACCCGGGGCCAGACGTCCTCCTCTTTCATGCCGGCGGCGCGAACTTTCGACATCACCAGGGGCAAGTCGTGGCGCGGTTCGAGACCCAGGTGTGCGCTGTACACGTCGCTCGATACCGTGTCCGGCAGGAAATCCTCAGCGACCATCGCCTCGATCGCGGGGAAATTGATCGAGGTCGTTCCGTGGCCGAGGTCGTAGATGATGCCGCGTTCCCTCGCCTCCCTGGCGCAGTCTCGCACCCGTCCATCCCGTACCAGGCTCGTCTCCCGCGGGTCGGAGCAGTAGGTGAACACATCGCCGGCCCTGAGCAGCGGAAGCTGGTCTTCCAGCGCCCAGCCGGGGGCGCGGCGCGGACCGAACAACAGCGGCATGCCTGTCGCCTCCGCCGCCTCCAGCGCACGCCGCAGGATCTCACGCGGATCGGACGGTCCGCATGTCATGGGACTTGTGTTGACAGTGATGCCCCATATCGCCCCGGAGTCATCGCCCTCGATAGCGGCGACGCATTCTCCCACGTCGGCGAACTCCATCTCCGTAAACGGCCCTTCCGGGTTGATCTCGCCGTTTCGGCCCAGGTGAAGCGCCATCCTGATTCTCGTCTTGCGGGTTCCCATGACCTCCTCTTTATAACGCTCCCAGTTGCGTGCGCCCGCATCGCCCTGCGACAGGACGGTCGTGGATCCGCGGGCGAGCATATGAACATCCGGGTCTATCCCGTATCGCCCGTCGCCCAACCCGGGATGGGCGTGCAGATCCACCAGCCCGGGCAGCAGAATCCCGTCCGGGTAATCGAGCCGTTGTCGCGACTCCGGGACCGGCTCCGCAGCACCACCAACCGCCGAGATCAATCCGTCGATCACGGAAACCCAACCCTGAGCGTCTGAACCGGTGATGGGGTCGACAACTCGTCCCGCTGTGATTACGAGGTTTGCGGGGTTGGGTGCTGTGTTGTCCAGAGGCATTACCTTGAGACTCCTGATCCCTGTTTTGTTGAACGGACTATACCTATTGCGTTTCGATCCCGGCTGCGTCGAAATCATGGGTAGGGCCACCTCGTCATCCTGAGTCCAAGACGAAGGATCTCCCGGGTAATCCCCACTCTGACGCTGGATCACACCGATCGGAGTTGCCGGTCTCTATCAACCCGCCCTAACGAATCCGCGGCCAGCTTTTGATCTCCTTCTCCATCGTCAGTGCCGAGGGTATGTCATCCGTCTCGCCAGGCCAGACAGGCCGGTCCATGTTGCAGCGGCCGGAACGCCACGATCTGTCTCTGTCCGGTGGTGAGTCAATCTCCGCTCGAGGTCGTTGGTCACACCCGGGAGCGAGTAACCGCAGTAGTTGCGGGGAGACATGCGAACGACCGGAGGGCCGGGAGATTCTGGTTCTTCAAAAGAAGGTCCAGAATGACGGCACAATCTTGTGGCGCGCAATGCACTTGTTGCTGAATCGAACGTGTCAACGATCCTCTTAACTCCTCTTCCTCCACATCCGACCCATCTTCCCGGCGATAACTTCGTAAGTCATCCGCAGCCCCGGACTTTGCCGGACACGGGTATCAACGGATCCCGAATCGAGTTCAGGGTGCCCGGGATGACGATTCAGGCTCATTGACCTCAACGAGCCGCCGCCGCAGAAAATAGATCCGGGAACAGAGCCTGTAACAAGCCACTTGCCGGTCCCCGCTAGAATGGGGAGGCGAGGCCCACCCGGCGCGCATGTGCCGATCAGGAGGTCAGGCCATGAAGCTCAGAGATCTGATGACCAGCACGGTATACACGATCGGTTCAGAACAATCGATCGTGAACGCGGCTGCTCAGATGCGCGAGCTTGGCGTCGGTTCTCTCGTTGTGACGAGCGACGGCGCCGTCGAGGGAATCCTGACGACGTGGGACATGATCTCCGGTTGCCTCGGCGCCGGGCATGACCCGCACGATTGTCCCGTCTTCAGGCACATGAGCAGCCCCGTACACTCCGGACGCGTCGATATGGAAGCCGTGGACGCTGCACGTGTCATGGCCGAGCGCGGCGTCAGCCGGCTGCCCGTCGTAGACGAGTCCGGCGCGATGGTGGGAATCGTCACGTATGCCAACCTCTCCCGTGTCATGGAGCAACTCACACGCGACCTGCTCGGCGGCTGGCAGCGGCCCGTCACGTAGGCTGATCGTCCTCGCAGGATATGCGTGCACGTTCTATCACCTCAATCCTCTCCCCGAGGGAGAGGAGGTATTCCGCTTGTCCCGGCGGGAGAAGGCGCAGGATGTGGGAGAGGCCCATCACACGCGGGGCGTTGATCGTATCTGCGCGTCGCCGTCCTTCGAGAGCCTCAGGACTCGTGCCTTCGGCCTTCAGGACACGAGGCATGGCCTGACCTGGCTAATGCCACAAGCGCCCGTCGAAATCACGCCATTCAGTAAATGGCCGAGCCGGGGGATGTGCGCGCCCCGCGCCGGGCGTTCAATCACCTCGGCTGTCGCGAAATTCACCCGCCGAGTAATCGGTGAAGCGCAAAGGATCAGCCATGCCATTGTTCCTGATCGAACGCAATTTCGCGGAACGACTTGAGATAACCCCGGAGATCGCTGGAGCGGTTGGAGCGGTCAACGTCGATTGCGGCGTCAACTGGTCGCACTCGTACCAGACTGCGGACGGAAAGAAGACCTACTGCCTTTACGACTCGCCCAACGCCGAGTCGATCCAGAACGCGGCGACCACCGCCGGGATTCCGGCGGACGTGATCGTCGAGGTGTCCGAACTGCGGCCGGAGAACTACGTCGAGGGGTAGACAACTACGGCGGACGGCGTCCCGTCGGACGCGCCGACGTTTCGCCAGGCGGGACAGTGTCCTGCGAATAGTGGAAGCAAGCGCCACGCGTTCAGGCAAAAGGGGGCGGCCAGAACACTCCGGCCGCCCCTATCTGTTACCGGCCATTAACCGATCGACAATGTAAGGGCGTATGGCAATACGCCCGCAACGTTAACCCTTGAGCGCCGCCGCGAGCCGTTCGGCAACAACCTTTTCCTCGCCGTCGTTCAGCCCGACCATACCGACCTGCATGCCGCCGAAGTACGGGTTCACGCGGGTCCAGATCGGCGGATCACCGTCTTTCAACCGGGCCACGACATCGTCTTCTGACACGCCGGTGACGCTCTCGTCGATGTGCAACATCAGGTTGAACACGGACGCGCCGGTGGGATCGCGATCGGCTTCAACCGTGACGCCGGGAATACCTGTTATGGCACGCTCGATGTGCGTCAACTTGACGTCCAGCTTTGCGATGCGTTCTTCGTGATTCATCGTCAGCCACTCACGCACGGCAGCCGCCACCCCGACGATCTCCTGCCGGTCGATCTTCTGCGGCCGGCCAATTCCCCGGACACGTCGCTCTTCGAAAGAGATGAAGCTATTCAGGCGAACGCGGTTTATCCAGGTCTTTGATCCCACGACCATGCCCGCCGAGTGCGGGGTTCCGATGTACTTGGTCCCGTACGCAACCATGTCAGCGCCCAGCTTGGCGTACTTGCCCATGTTCTCCGTCGGGTACACCTGCCCGGCGGCGTCCACGATCACCGGAAGATCGTGGCTTTTGGCGATGGCAATGACCTGCTCGATGGTGAGTACCGCCGGGTCCTTGATCTTCTCGTTGGCGACGTAATGAAGCGCTGCGGTGTTTTCGTTGATCGCGCCTTCGAGGTCGCCTTCAGACGTGCCTTCGTCCGTTCCATACTCGATCAACTTCGCCCCGGCGAAATTCAGCGTCCGATCGTAGTGGTAACGCTGCTTCTTCTGGATAAGGATCTCGTTCGCCATCCCGGTCGTATCCGGGAGTTGCGCAACGAAATCGTCGTTATCCCGCGCCATGGCAGCGGCCGTGGATAGAACCAGCGCGGAGGCCGCGCCCGAGGTTATATAGGCAGATTCAACACCCAGCATGTCAGCGATCAGGCCGCCGGCTTTATCCTCCAGCTCCGCCAGCGGAATGTAAGCGCTGTTCGCTCGCTCCATGGCGTCTCTAACCGTGGGGGATGTCTGCGATCCGCCGAGCAACGTCACCGATCCGATGGCGTTGATTACGGGCGTCGCGCCGAGTTCGTCATAGATGTCTCCCCAGCCGGGCTGTGCCATCGAAGCGCTCCTTGCACTGTTGGGTAACGGCAGACGAGCCGCAGTCTCGCGCCAGACGAGTCGTGATTCCAGAGGAACCCGGGCAGGGAATAATGCCGGGGACCCGGTCATTCTGAATACTGCCACGCCGATCGGTTAACGAACGCACCGTTCAGTCATTCTGAGGCGGCGACGAAGGATCTAGACGCTTGTGGATCCATCACGCCCCCCTCTCCCGGTGGGAGATGGCCGGGAGCCCGCCCTTCCGCTTACCGGAAGGGTGAGGGAGGTCAGACCGGCGTTATCCGTCGAACTGGCTGTTTTCCTGACTCCACATCACGTTGGTATCCCGGGGGCATTTTCTTTTTCAGGCTGCTACTCCGTCCAGTCCAGGATCACCTTCCCGGACTCGCCCGACGCCATCACCTCAAAAGCCTTCTCGTATTCGGTGTAATGAAACCGGTGCGTTATCAGCGGCGATATGTCCAGCCCGCTCTGGATCAGGGCCGTCATCTTGTACCAGGTCTCGTACATCTCGCGGCCGTAGATACCCTTGATGGTCAGTCCTTTGAAGATAACGTCGTCCCACGTCACGGCCGCCTCGCGGTTCTGGATGCCGAGCAGCGAAATCTTCCCCCCGTGCGCCATGTTGGCCATCATGTCGTTCACCGCCGCCGGGTTGCCGGACATCTCCAGCCCCACGTCAAACCCCTCGATCATTCCAAGCTCTGCCTGCGCCCCGGCGATCGTCCCGTCGGTCACATCGAGCGCAATGGTGGCGTCACACTCCTTCGCCAGCGCCAGCCTGTACGGGTTCATATCGGTGATAACGATGTGGCGCGCGCCCGCGTGCCGGGCGACCATGATGGACATAATGCCGATCGGTCCTGCTCCGGTAATCAGGACATCCTCGCCGATCAGGTTCCACGAGAGCGCGGCGTGTACGGCGTTCCCGAACGGATCGAACATCGTGAGGATCTCCGGGGAGATCGCCGGGTTAACGCGCCAGACGTTACTCGCCGGCATCATCAGGTACTCGGCAAATGCTCCGTCCCGATTTATCCCGACCGCGTTCGGTGTCTGGCAGAGGTGTCTCCGCCCCGCCCGGCAGTTACGACAGTGGCCACACACGATGTGGCCTTCTCCAGAGACCAGGTCTCCGACGTCAAAATCCTCAACGTCGCTTCCGACTGCATCAATCACGCCGGCGAACTCGTGGCCGACGGTCAGAGGAGTGCGGATCGTCTCGCTGGCCCAGTCGTCCCACTGGTAGATGTGGACGTCAGTTCCGCATATAGACGTCTTCTGGATTCGGATCAATACATCGTTGATACCGATCTCGGGGACCGGGACGTCGACGAGTGAGAGGCCGGGAGCGGCCTCGGTTTTGACGATGGCTTTCATTGATCCTTTCGACAACGTCTCGATTCCGTTCGCGGCCCGGGAACCAGTATCAACCTACTTCACGCCCACGGCGATACGGACTTCATTCTCCGTCCCGTACGGACCATCGCCCTGCCGACTTCTGACCAGCTCGGCGAAAATGTCACCAAACGCCTGTACTTGATCCTCCGTCATGTCGTTGAAGACGTGCGCGATAGCCGGGGAGTCGGTGAGCAGCGGCCAGAACGTCTCTGGAGAATCGAACGTCTGGACGATCCTCACCGTAAACATGTTTACGCGGGAGAACCCCGCGGTCAGCATCTCGGTCCGGAAAATATCAGGGTCAGTCAATGAAAACCTCGGATCCGGCACGACGCGCTCAAAATCAGGTTTGGTCATTTCCAACGCATCCAGCACCAATCTGTAGGTGCCGTGGCCCTCAAGCCCGGTAAACGCAACGATCGCGCCCAACCCGCCGGGTTTAAGAACGCGGCAGAACTCGCGCATGCCCGCCGCCCGGTCCGGGAAAAGCATGATCCCGAGCGACGAATACGCGATGTCGAACGAATCGTCCTCAAGCTTCAAGTCCTGTCCGTCCATGACTTCCACGCGCAGATTCTCGACGTCAAGCCGTCGGACCTTTTCGCGCAAGTAATCGACCATTCCTTGCGCGAAATCGACCGCGAGCACGTCGGCGCCGGCCTGGGCCGCCAGGATGCTGAAATAGCCCGGGCCAGCGGCCACATCCAGGACCTTCTGTCCGGGCGTGACGCCCACGATGTTCAGGGCTTGCCGGGCGTAGGTGTCGGATGTTGCGGCATTCGACTCTTCGTACGCAGCGGCACGGCTGTCCCATGAGCTTGCCTGTTGAGACGCGTTCTGTCGTGTCATCGTTGCCCCCTTGCGAACCCTGGTTGTTCGTGCGGCGGAGTATATTCCTCGGCGAGATTTACACTGCGCTCATGACAGACGAACCACACTTCACTCCCGCCCTCTTCGATTTCTTCGGTGAGCTAGCGCTGAACAACGACCGCGACTGGTTCAAATCGCAGCGTGAGCGCTACCTGCGGGATGTGCGCGATCCCATCCTGAAGTTCATCACTGACTTCGCGCCGCGCCTGTCCGGGATCAGTTTCTACTTCAACGCAGACCCGCGACCGGTCGGCGGATCGATGTTCCGCATCCATCGCGACATGCGGTTCTCCAAAGACAAGAGTCCGTACAAGACGAACGCCGGGATCCAGTTCCGGCACGAGCAGGCCGGGGATGCCCACGCGCCGGGCTTCTATCTCCACCTCGAGCCGGGCACTTCCGGCGCCGCGGCGGGGATGTGGAAGCCGGGACGCGATGAGCTGGCAAAGGTACGCGGCGCAATCGCCGCGAGCCCGTCTGGATGGCGTGACGCCACCTCCGGAGAAGAGTTCAAAAGTCGATGGGAAGTCACCGGGGAGTCGCTGGTCCGTCCACCCCGCGGCTTCGACCCGGAGCACCCGGCGATCGCCGAGATCAAACGCAAAGACTTCATCGCCTGGTCGCACTTCACGGACGAGGAGGTCTGCTCCCCCGACTTCCTGGACGAGTACACAGACGCCTGCTACGGCGTATCGCCGATGGTCGAATACCTGTCAAAGACGGTCGGCCTGGATTTTTGACGATCATCCGGCAGCGCATGTCTGCGGAGCGATAGATAACCACGGAGGTTGGAGATGAGTCGCGCCGCGTCGGTAACGCCCGAAAGTAACCACCCCCGAATCCCTTCCTGCATCAGGAGGCGATAGATAGCCTCCTCCCTGGGAGGGAGGAGGTTGGAGGTGGGTCGCGTCGCGTGCGTGACGCCCGAAAGTAACCACCCCCACTGCATCGGGAGGAGGACTATTTACCCACTCGCACTAACCGGTCCTTCGAGTGCCTCAGGACACTGCCGAGAAGACGGTCCTAATTTGCCCCCTCTCCCCTCCGCGGAAGAGGGCCGGGAGCCTGCCCTTCCCCGGAAGGGTGAGGGGGAAGGGCGGATGCCAATCCGCCCGCACACAAAACCGCGCCTACCCCCCGTACCCCTCCAGCGCGTGCGCCTCCAGGTAATCGACGTCAAGTTCCATTCCCAGCCCGGGCCGGTCGCTCACGTACAGGTCGCCCTCACGAATATCTAGCGGGTGATCGATGAAGGGGTTGTAGTTGGACAGATCGTACTTGTTTGTTTCCAGCTTGTAGAAGTTGGGAACGTTCATGCACACATGCGCCCCGGCGATCACGTTGATCGGACCCGCGGCGTCGTGCGGCGAGAGCGGGACGTAGTAGGCCTCCGCCAGGTTGGCGATCTTCTTCAGCTCGGAAATTCCGCCCGTCCAGGTCACGTCCGGCATGATGTAGTCCGCCAGCTCCTGCTCCAGGATCGGCACGAACTCCCAGCGCGTGTACAGCCTCTCACCCACGGAGATCTTCTGAGGGATCTGGTCCTTCACCTGCTTGAGAGCGTGGTAACTCTCGGGCGGACATGGCTCCTCGAACCACAGGATGTCGTACGGCTCCAGCCGCTGCGCCAGCCGCACCGCTGTCGGCACGTTGAACATGGCGTGGGCGTCGATGAGAAGCTCGGTCTCCGGCCCCGCCGCTTCTCGAATTGCCGCCGTGATCTCGACCGCTTCTTCTTCCCCGCGTGCCGATATCTGCCCGTCGATGTACCACGCGTTGCCCTTCGGAAGGCTTCGCATGAACGGATCAAGCTTGAAGGTTCGATGCCCCGAGTCCACGATCTCTTTGGCGTCGATCGCCGCGCTGACCGGATCCTGTGGCTCCGGCGGGTGGCAGTACAGACCGATCCGGTCCCGGACAGCCCCGCCCAGCAGCTTGTAGACCGGCTGGCCGAGCACCTTCCCCCTGATGTCCCACAGGGTGATATCGATGGCACTGATCGCGGCCGTCGTCGCGCCCCGGGAGCCGACGTATGTCATCCGCCGAAACATCTTGTGCCACAGGTACTCGATATCGGAGGCGTCCTCGCCAACCACAAACGCCGACATCTCCTTGACGAATCCGTGCATCGCCCGGTTGCCCACCAGCCCCGGAAACGGCGTGATCTCGCCCCAGCCCGTAACTCCCTCGTCCGTCTCCACCTGCACAAACAGGAACTCGCGTGTCGTCGGATTCCGCGGCAGATCTCCTCCCGGTCGCTGATCCCAGTCGGCGCTAATCAGCCAGGGAGTAACGGCGGTGATCTTCATTGGTACGTCCTCTTTCGGGTTGATGCGATGTACAACTTGTATTTGCCCCCTCTCCCCAATGCG
The DNA here is from genome assembly GCA_030747175.1 of Dehalococcoidia bacterium. Lineage (GTDB taxonomy): Bacteria > Chloroflexota > Dehalococcoidia > Lucifugimonadales > Lucifugimonadaceae. The sequence goes on from JASLLE010000020.1 coordinate 34,099, forward strand.
GGACAGGGCCAGGAGCCTGCCCTTCCGCTCGCCGGAAGGGTGAGGGGATGTCGCCATTGCCGACCAGTAGACCGGCCCGGATTATGCACCAGTTCGCACGCCAGTTAACCACCCCCGAACCCCCTCCTGAATCAGGAAGGGGCAATAGATAGTCTCCTCCCTGGGAGGGAGGAGGTTGGAGGTGGGTCGCGGCGTGCGTAACGCCCGAAATTAACCACCCCCGAACCCCCTCCTGAGTCAGGAGGGGGCAATAGATAGCCTCCTCCCTAGGAGGGAGGAGGATGGAGGTGCGTCGCGTACCAGCGACAACGCCGGTCACCTGCCGTACCATCCGCCCACAACACCGATCGCATCACCACACGCACGCCGGGAGTCCCACACAATTGACCGCACAGCACGCAGGGCAACCCTTCCGCGGCATCTACGGAATCCCGCCAACCCCCTTCAACGAAGACGAATCAGTCGACCGGAAGAGCCTGGAGTCGGTTCTCCACTTCACGGTCGAGTCCGGTTGCCACGGCGTCGTGATGCCGGTGATGGTGTCCGAGTTCCAGGTGCTGACCGATGACGAGCGTAAAGAGATCGTCGAGACCACCGTCCGGGTCGTCGCCGGTCGTGTTCCCGTTGTCGCCGGAGTCACCGGACTCGCCAATGCCCACTCGATCGGCCTCGCGAAACACGCGCAGGACGCCGGGGCAGACGCCGTCATCGCCATGCCCCCGCACAGCAGAGCCACAACAGAATCCGAAGTCCTCCGTTTCTTCCACGAGCTTGGAGCGGCGGTGGATGTGCCGGTCTTCGTCCAGAACTTCGGCGGCGCATATGCCATGCCGACCGACACCCTGGCACAGCTCGCCCACGATGTCCCCAACCTTTCATACGTGAAGGAGGAAGGCGCCGAGCCGCTCCAGGCCGCCACCCGCATCATCGAGGCCGCCGGCGACGACATCCTTGGCGTGATGGGCGGTTTCGGAGCAAGGATGCTGCTGGACGAGTGGCGGCGAGGCGAGGCCGGGAACATGCCATCGTCACACTACGGCGATGTCCACGCCAATATCTGGAACCTGCTGGAAGAGGGGGACGAAGACGGCGCTCGCGCCATTTACGAACGCATACTGCCCCTCCTCCTGCACGACGACCTGTTCGTCCTGAAGGAGATCTTCGTTCGTCGAGGCGTAATCGCAAACAACACCATGCGCTCCCCGTACGGCCTCCCGAAACCGGACAAACACGGCTGGGATGAGATCGATTACCTGTACAACCGGGTGGCCGATCTATTCACCTGGAAGAAAAGCTAAGCAGATCCTCGCTGACGCGGGACAACTAACCGGGTTTCTACGTTGCCGGTTGTTCGACTGCGGCGACCCCCTTCGCATTGCTGACGTACCCCCAGTTCGTTACCGGGTGCAGTTCGTTCGAAGGCGCGCGTCTCCGAACATGGGTCGGTATTTGGAACTCGAATGTGCTACCTCCCCCGAGGCCGCTGGAAACGGTTATCGATCCGCCGTGCCGGTCGATGATCGATTGCACGATCGCCAACCCGAGCCCCGTGCCGGGCTCGCCACGAGTTTCATCCCGATCAACCCGGTAGAACTTGCCGAAAATCCGACGACGGTCTTCTTCGGCGATCCCGATTCCTTGATCCCTGACCGAGGCTCGCAATTCGCTTCGGGTTAACCTGACCTCAAGCTGGATTGCCGTGCCCGGCGGCGAGTATTTCGAGGCGTTGCTCAACAGGTTCATCAAGACCTGGTCAAGCCTTCCGCGGTCCGCCAGGATCCGGCAACCGTCCACGTCTCCGAATACCTGGAGTTTCTGTTTCTTGATCTGGAGGATCGGATCGATCTTCTGACCGATCTCGGTTACCAGGTCACTTACGTCGAGTTCAGCCGTATCGAGCGGTATTTCGGCGGACTCGATCCGTGACATATCCAGCATTTCATCGATCATCTCAAGCAGGTGTGATCCGGACCTTTTGATCACACCAAGGTGCTCACGGTTCTTCTCCGCGGAACGGCCAGATTGTCTCTTTGACAGGATTTCCGTGAACGCAAGAACGCTTGTCAGCGGCGTGCGGAGTTCATGCGACACGAGACCGATCAACTTGCCCCGCTCGTCGTCCAGGCGTTGAAGTTCGCGATTTTCTATATCCATTCGAGTGGAAGCGATCCGTTGCTCACTTAACTCCCGCTCCCGACGAATTTCTCGCTCTTTCGAGCGCCATATCACCCTGTCCGCGATCACGACGAATGTGAGCAGAAGGAAGAACCCGCTACCCAGGGCGAGAATGGTAGCCCGGAACATGGCCCACCTCGTCTCGCCGATTCGTAGCGCCAGTGGATCGGTAACGTCCCTCGTCACTCCAAGTACTCTGACCGGGGCGTCTGTATCCAGCCCCAGGAATGGGACGTAAGTCTCGACTACGTCCGCGGATCGCGATGCGCCCGGCAACCGCTTGTCACGCACGAGACCGGAACCGATCTCTCCCGCGACCGCCTGCCGGAATAGTTCACCACTTCGCCCGGAAATCACCATATGGCGGTGATCTGAACTCCAGGCAGAACGCCCATCGATTTCGTATAACGCAAGCCTGACGACGTCCGACTCTCCAAGGAACGCGCCGACAGTTGATCCGGCCTCGTTTTGCGCGCCGCTGGACACCTTGATGGCGCCATCGGAGGACACCGGGGCTGGCTCTTCGGACAGGATTCGGCTCACAGCGCCCGCGAGAAGTTTTGCATCGCGGGCTGACTGTTCAGTCATCATCCCTGCGATGTTGCGCTCTTCGAGCCCGCTGGAAACTCTCAGGATGACGACGGCGGCGATGGCCAGCGTCAAAGCGCTGATCACCAGGAAGGCCATCGTGAATTTGAATCTACGCAACAGGACCTCCCCGATAGAGGTCATAACGCTTGGAATCAAGTGTCTTCGTCTGGTCGTCGAAGCGACTGATGGCTGGCACCGCATTACTTGTTGCTCTTCCCATTTTTCGCACCCTTTGCGTTGTCAGAACCACCAGACGATTTGCCCGGTGTGCCATTGCCGTTTCCGTTGTCGTTATCGCCGTCACCCTGGGCAACACCGACCTCGCCGGATTTGCCGTGAACGGACGTGGTGTCCTCATCCGGGCTGTCGCTCTCGTCTGGAGTAGCGCCGGAATCGGCCGATGAACCATTTCCGTTGTTTCCGTTTCCGAACGAGTCATCGGCGCTTCCCGAAGTGGTGTCCAGATCGTCTGACGAGCCGTCATCACTGCCCGCGTCCCCCGCGGAGTCGCCACCATCTGGCGTGAATTCCGGTCCGGCTGATGAGCCGTCATCGCTCTTCCCACTCTCGTTGGAGTCGGCCCCATTCCCGGGTCCGGCGTCCGAGTCGGCTGGCGTGTTGTCGTCGCCCGTCACATTTCCGTTGATACCGCCGCCGTTGCCCTGGATGGGGTCTGGATCGGCTGGGGGATCGTCGTTGTTCTTCGCGTTCTTATTCGAGTCGCCGCTGCTACCCGGGGCGTCGCTCGGCTCGGGGTCTGGGTC
>JASLLE010000021.1 GCA_030747175.1 Dehalococcoidia bacterium
CACGTTCGTATAATGAAGCGTGTCTTATCGCGTCCAATGCCGTTCGACGAGTTAATTTGCAACGTCAATGACCACAAAAACTGATTTTTACGAAACTCTCGGTGTCGCACGTAACGCCACACCGGAGGACATCAAAAAGGCGTACCGCAAGCTGGCGTTCCAGTTCCACCCGGACCGGAACAAAGACGCCGGCGCCACGGAACGGTTCAAGGAAATAAGCGAGGCGTACCAGGTCTTAAGCGACCCGAACCGTCGCGCTTCTTACGATCAGTTCGGCCATGCCGGGGCGAACGGCGCCGCCGGTCGCGGTTTCGAAGGTTTTGAGGGGTTCGGTGGACTCGGGGACATTTTTGAGTCCTTCTTCGGCGGCGGACAGCGCCCGCAGGGCCCGGCGCGCGGCCGGGACCTGGAGTACCGCACTGCGATCACCTTCATGGAGGCCGTTTTCGGGGCCGAGAAGGAGTTCGACATCAACCGGGTCGAACCCTGCGGCCGGTGCTCGGGAAGCCGGGCGGAGCCGGGGACAACCGCTACACAGTGCGCTACCTGCAACGGCGCCGGCCAGGTACGCCGAATCCAGCGCAGCATCTTCGGCCAGTTCGCGCAGATGTCAACGTGTTCCACCTGCCAGGGGGAAGGCTCCACGGTCTCGACGCCATGCACCCAGTGCAAGGGCGCGGGGAGAGAGCGCAAACACCGAAAGATTTCTGTGAACGTCCCCGCCGGGGTGGATTCCGGGAGGCGGATCCGACTTCGATCAGAGGGAGAACCGGGAGATCCGGGCGCGCCGGCCGGCGATCTGTACATACACGTCGAAGTCGAGTCCCACGAGATCTTTGAACGGGATGGCGACGATATTCTCATGAAGCTGGACGTCAACGTGGCGCGTGCCGCGCTCGGGGCGACAACCCGGGTCCCGACGGTTGACGGACCGCAAGAACTCAAGATTCCAGCGGGCACTCAGTCGGGCCAGGCGTTCAGGATGCGGGATATGGGTGTGCCCCATCTCGGATCATCGGGCCGCCGTGGCGATCAGATCGTCATAATCAACGTGGCGATACCGAAGAAGCTGGACGACCGCCAGCGAGAGTTGCTGGAAGAACTCGCCGCCACGATGGGAGACGATATTTCTCCGGATGGCGATGAAGACGGCTGGCTCGGCAAGGTCAAAGACTTTATAAGCGGCGAAGGCAGTTGACGCCGGTTCCCCGAACCACCGTCCCGGGTTGCGAGAGAAACGGCTAGCCTGACATGCCCTCGCAATGGCTTGAACTGAGCACCGAGGCGCCCGGGGAGTACGCCGAACCCCTGACTCACCTGTTCGCCCGTTACGGTGAAGGCGGTGTCGTTGTTGAAGAGGCCGGCGGATACAACCCGGACGAGGGCGAGACGCCACCGACAGACGCGCCGGTTATTGTAAGAGCCTACCTGCCGATCGACGCCACGACGGACGACCGTCGCGCACGTATCGACATGGGGCTGCGACTGATCTCATACCTCCATCCGATCCCTCCCCTGAAAGAGCGGGTGCTGAAGGACCGGGAGTGGGAACTTCAGGAGTTTGAACCGGTACGCGTTGGCGAGAGACTGGTGATCGCGCCTGAAGGCTCAACCTGGGACGACACGCCGGACGACATCGTGATCAAGCTGGATCCGGGCCTGGCTTTCGGAACCGGCCACCACCCCACCACACGAATGTGCATGCTCTACCTTGAGAATACGGTCTTACAGGGATGTAAGGTCCTGGACCTGGGTTGTGGGTCCGGGATATTGACCCTGACCGCGTTCAAACTGGGCGCGGGATCGGTCGCCGGGCTCGATATCGAGGCCGACGCCATAAAGTCCAGCAACGAGAACCTGGGCAAAAACGGCCTCGCCGGGAAAGCGAACTTCCGACAGGGCAGCCTGCCGAACCCGATCGCGCCGGATGGAACTTTTGATATCGCCGTGGCTAACATATCCGCCAACGTCCTCATCGCACTCGCACCGCTCATACTGGCGAGCCTGGCGCCCGGCGGGGTATTCGTTGGATCGGGCCTGCTGGCCGAGCGCAAGGATGAAGTGGAGGCGGCCGTCAACGAGGCGGGCGCAGAGTTCACCGATCTCACAATATCGGGCGACTGGGCGGCATTTACCGCTGTCGTCCACAACTGATCGCAACCGAGTAGGTAGCCCATGCACCGGTTTTACCTGCCGGACGGAATATCCGCAGAAGGCCCGATCCAGCTTCCACGTGAAGTCGCCAGGCAGTTGTCGCGTGTCCTCAGGATGCGGCCCGGCGAGGAGATCGGCGTCTTTGACGGAAGTGGCTCGCAGTGGACGGTCAAACTCGACGACGTCTCTTCCCGCTCCGCCGAGGGACACGTCGTCGATGTCATCCGTCCGGGTACGGAACCCCGGGTCGATATCACGCTGTATCAGTCGCTTATCGACGCGACGCAGTTCGAACTTGTTCTCCAGAAAGGCGTCGAGCTTGGCGTGAAACGCTTCGTGCCGCTGTTGACGGAGAGGGTGTCCGGGGCAGGATCGACGGGCGCTTCTGAAAGCCGCCGGGCGCGCTGGGCAAAGATTGTGCAGGAGGCGGCCGAGCAGTCCGGCCGCGTGTTCGTACCCGAAGTAGCGGCTCCCCTCGCGTTGGACGGCGCCTTTAACAAACCGCCCACAGGACTGTTCATCGTCCCGTGGGAAGGCGAAACCTCTCGAACTCTGCGTGAGGTGCTCCAGGTACCGGAGCCGGGCTCGACAGACGCCATCAGCATCGTTATCGGGCCCAAGGGTGGCCTCACCGGGGCCGAGATCGAATACCTGGAAGAACGCGGAGCGCTGCCGGTGACCCTGGGCAGCCGCATCCTTCGTGCGGAGACCGCCGCGATCGCTACCGTCAGCGCTGTGCTGTACGAGATGGGCGAGCTTGGAGTAGCAACCAGCTAGCCACGGCCCGCAATCCCGGTCCGTTATCGGGGCGCCGTTATCGCGACGACCCCGTTTCCGAAACAGGCGCACGGGTCATCAGGCCCTCGACCGCCGACTGAGGATCGAGCTCCCCGGCCAGAACGGCGCCCGTTACCCTGGCTATCGGCATGTCCACGCCGAGAGACTCAGCCACGGCAAGCGCGGCACGCGTCGTTGTAACGCCTTCAGCGACCTGGTCCATGCCGGCGACGATCTCGGCCGCTGACCGGCCCTTCGCCAGTTCCTGCCCTACGTACCTGTTCCGGGACAACCCGCTGTAACAGGTGGTGATCAGATCACCCATGCCGGACAGACCGGAAAACGTCTCGGCCCGAGCTCCCATCGCCACGCCGAGTCGTGTGATTTCGGCAAGTCCCCGGGTCACAAAAGCTGACTTGCCGTTGTTCCCCAGGCCATGTCCGTCGATAAAACCGGCGCCGATTGCGATGATGTTCTTGAGCGCGCCCCCGAGTTCAACCCCGATCAGATCGGAGCTTGTGTAAACGCGAAAAACGCGCGAATTCAAGATGCCCTGTGCCGTCGCGGCAGTCGACTCATCGCTATGCGCCACGGTGGTAGTCGCCGGCTTGCCCTCGGCGATCTCCAGAGCAAGGTTCGGGCCGGACAGCGCGCCGACATCATCACGGCCAAGCGCGGCCCCGGCAATTTGTGACATCCGACGGCCGGTGGCTTCGTCGATGCCTTTTGAGGCGCTAATCACTGTCGCCTGCTGCCCTATGGAAGCGGCGATCTGTCGAACGTTTTCGGCGACCCATGCCGAGGGAACGGCAAGCAAGACCAGGTCCGCCCCACCAAACGCCTCGTCTGGCGCCGCGCTGACCCTCAACCCGTCAGGGAAGTCGATCCCGGGCAGAAACCGATCATTCCTCCGCGTCCCCTGCAGCAGGTCGGCGTCGGTCTCGGTTCGCGCCCACATCGTGACATCATGTCCGTTGCGTGCCAGCGAAATAGCGAGCGTGGTACCCCAGCTCGTAGTTCCCACGATTCCCACTCGCGCCATGTAACGCTTCCTAACTGTGGCGCGTTCGGGCACGCGTAGGTTTGCCCGGTTCTGTCACCGGTTGTTCGGTCCCCGACATCAGGCGGCTGATGTTGTCGAAATGCCGAACGAAGATCATTCCAGCGGTAACCACGGAAAAGATCAGGTACTCCATGGGCGCCAGTCCGGTGATGGCGAGAACTGTCAGCGCTATGGCGCCGAGGGTAGTGCCGAACAGTGATCCGACCGACACGTATTTTGTGACGGTGACGATAACCCACCCGGCTGCCGTTACGCCCGCCGCTATGGGCGAGAGAGCGATCAGGGCGCCCCAGCCCGTCAAGACGCCCTTGCCGCCCCTGAAACCGGAGAAGACCGGCCAGCTGTGGCCGGCGACTACCGCAACCCCGGTCAGCGCCTGCGCATATTCGTTGCCGTCCGTGGCGGCCCACGCTATGCCGACGGCGATCGCGCCTTTTGCGATGTCCAGTCCGACCACGGTTGCAGCGGGAATCCGCCCGAGGGTGCGATATACGTTTGTCGACCCGGTGCTTCCGCTACCGTAACGGCGGATATCTACCCCGCGGATCAGCTTGCCGACCGCCAGCCCGGTTGGCAATGCGCCGAGCAGGTAGGCGACGATCAGGGATCCGGTGAACAGCACGGGATCCATCAAGCTCCCCCTACGAACCTTAATCGGAGCGGGCTGCCGTCAAATCCAAAGGCATCCCGAAGACGGTTGTCGAGATACCGTCGATACGAGAAGTGTATTAAGTCCGGGTTCGCCATGTGGAAAGTGAACGTAGGAGGGCCGGTTCGGGTCTGGGCAACTTTGCGTAATCGTACCCGCCGATATCCCCCCCGCGGCGGCGGGTGTGCGCCGAGGGCGTCGATGACCACCCGGGTAAGATCGCCGGGGGCCACCTGCCTGGTCCACTCGGCGTGGGTGGCGACGGTGGCCTTCAACAGGCGGTCAAGTCCACGCCCCGTCAGGGCCGACGTGAACACGATCGAGGAGTTTGGGAGAAACTTGAAACGATCCCTGATCTCTTCTTCGGCCTCTTCACGGGTCAGTTTTAATTCCCGCGCCAGATCCCATTTGTTGACCACCACGACCATGCCCCGTGATGCCTCTGCGGCGAAACCGCCGACGTGAAGGTCTTGCGCCGTGACCATCTCTGATGCGTCCAGGACGATCAGCGTTGTATGCGAGCGCTCGATCGCCTGGATGGTGCGCAGGGCGCTGTACTTTTCAATGCCCTGTTCTGTCTTGCCGCGTCGTCGAAGCCCGGCCGTGTCGATGAACACCAGGCCGGTTTCGACCCCGGTATTCCCGTCGACGTAGTTGTACCTGCTATCGACAGAATCCCTCGTCGTGCCCGGGATGTCGCTTACCAGCGCCCGTTCTTCGCCCGTAAGGGCGTTTAGAAGGGCGGACTTGCCGACGTTCGGGCGTCCGACGATGGCGATCCGCACATCGCGCCCGGTCTCCTCTTCTTCCTCCGTGACAACGGAGTCCATCACGACGTTCATGAGATCGCTTATGCCCATGTTGTGATAAGCGCTGATCGGGATGGGATCGCCCAGGTCGAGCTCGTACGCTTCGACCGCCTGCTGTTCCCGTTCAATATTGTCGGCCTTGTTGGCCGCCAGGATTACGGGCTTGTCGTAACGTCGGATCAGGTTTGCCGCGTCCCGGTCTGCGTCGGTTAGTCCGTGATCCGTATCGGTGACGAAGATCAGGGAGTCGGCTTCATCGAGCGCCTTCAGGACCTGCGACCGCATATCCGGCCAGAAGATGTCCTCGCTGTTGCCCTCGATGCCCGCCGTGTCCACAAGGATGTAGCGCTCGTTGCCCCATGAAGCGTCCGCGGAGACCCGGTCACGCGTCGTACCTGCCGTGTCGCTCACGACCGCGATGCGTTCGCCCGCGAGCCGGTTGAACAGGGTTGATTTACCGACGTTCGGCCGTCCGACTATCGCGACTACCGGGAGTGCCACGAGGTCAGTCTCCCGAGAACAGGAAATGCAGGAGGCCTGCCTGCGCGTGAAGTCGATTTTCCGCCTGGTCGAAGGCTATCGAACGGGGATCGGTGAGGAGGCCGTCCGAGATCTCCTCTCCCGGGTGTGCCGGGAGGTCGTGCATGAAGTTGACTCCGTCGGGTGCTTTATCAAGCAGATCAGGATTGACCTGGTAGCCCTTGAAAGCCTCAAGCCGGATCCTTGTCTCTTCTTCCTGGCCCATGCTTGTCCACACGTCGGTGTATACGACATCGGCGTCCCTCACGGCTTCGGATGGGTCCGTGACCAGCTTCAGGCTTCCGCCGCTGGCTGCGCTGATCACGTTTGCGTGTTTGGCGGCCGAATCCGGCAAGACGTAACCGTCCGGGGACGCAATGGTGAGGTGTCCGCCGGTAGATGCCATTCCGAGCGCGAGACTGATGGCGACATTGTTGCCGTCGCCGATGTAAGCAACCCGAACACCCTCTAACGATCCCTTTGCCTCTTCGATGGTCTGGAGGTCCGCCAGGGTCTGGCAGGGGTGCTCTCCGTCGGTCAGGGCGTTGATGACCGGGATGGTCGCCGCAGAAGCGAACTGTTCCAGGATCCCGTGATCGAACGTGCGGATGATCGCTACGTCCGCCATGCGTGACATGACGCGCGCAACGTCCTCCACCGGCTCGCGCTTGCCGAGTCCAACCTCCTCGGGTGAGAAGTAAATCGGGTGCCCCCCGAGCCGGGTTATGCCGACCTCGAAGCTGAGCTTGGTGCGAAGGGACGGTTTCTCGAACAGGATCGCAACGGATTTACCTGCCAGCGCCTGTGATGGCTCTCCCGCCTTCAAAGCTCGCCCTCGCGCGATCACCTCTCGAACCTCTGAAGGCGCGAGATCCGTGACCGAGAGGAAGTGGCGAACGTTGCCCATGTCGAGTGTCCCGTGAATATCAGCTCTGCGTTCAGGCACGTTTGCGGAAACGCGAAGAGTAATTGTATTCCCCTTATGTACGGGACAGCCGAAGAAGGGAGCGAGTAGGACCGAATCAGGAAATGATTGAGCCGTGGATCACGGTCTGCATCAATTCTGTAATGAAGGTTTCACACAGGTTTCAGGCTACCGCGAATTATCTGTGGTGAGCAGTCGCTAGATTCAATCCCAACGACCGGAACGAACGTCAACCGTGGCGTTCTTCCGAAACGGGGAGTATCCAGGAGATTCACCATGTTAGCGAACGGAATTCGGGTGTTTGCAGGAACGGCTGTCGCGGCGAGCCTGATCGTCGCGAGTACCGCGGCGGCTCTGACCACAAGCGGGGATGACTTTAACGATGGCGTCATAGATCCAGCCATCTGGGAAGCGCCGAGTCATTCTCCGCGAACAAGCGTTGTTGAGACCAATGGCCGGCTCGAAATAAGTCATGCGCCACACGCCGAAAACGATCCCGGTGGAGAGACCTGGGGCGCCGCTCTCGATAGCCGCTGTGAATTACACGATGATTTCGACATTCAAGTCGCTTTCCAACTTCTGGATTGGCCAGGAGGAACCCCGGGAACACCGGGCAGCCCGTACGGAAACGGTATGCGCATCGCACTTGGAACCGACGCCGGCTGGCTTGAGCGGACAAGTTTCAGCAGGAACGAGATCGACGAAAACTATTACTTTGGTGGTGATTACGGCGAGATCGACATCGTCGATGTCGGGCAGATTCCCGGAGACCACCTGCTGGGCGGTTTGAGACTGGAGCGCGTCGGAAGCAAACTGACCGCGTCCTACGAGGACTCGCCTGGCGGAACCTGGGTGAAAATCGCGACCCATTACGCAACCCCTACCCCTACTCGGTTCATGCTCAATACGTGGAGCCACGACGAGTATTTTGCGGACAGGTTTGTAAAGGTCGCCTTCGACAACATAAGCGTTACGGCCGACGACATTACCTGTGGCGGGGGAGGCGGTCAGTCGGGCGGAAACCAGGGTATGGGCAACATCGTCTTTGCCGGGAACGGGTTCGCAGAGTCCGTGTTTTACGACAACATCCCACGTCCGGACGGCATCGTGGTCAAGAACAACGGCCAACTGCTCGTCGTAAATGAACTGGGACCGGACGGCCCGTTCGTCCTGAAAGCGCGCCGAGGTGAGTCGTATGACACCAATGACGCGATCACGCCCCTGGGCCATCCATTCGACAACCCCGACGATATGGTTGAGGGTCAGAACAAGCAACTGTATGTCGCCGACGGCCAGGGTCAGACTGTATTCCGAGTTTCGTCGTATGGCGGACCGGCAGTACCGTTTGTGACGACCGCGACGACCGGATCGCCCGATTTCAGCCCGTTTGGCGTAGCAATCGCCCCGAGTGGATTCAACGGCCCGAACGTCAATCCCGGCGACCTGATTGTCGCCGACAACGGTGACGGACAGCAGAACTGGGCGGTGTGGTCCGTAAGCCAGACGACCGGGCAGGCGAAGATCATTGCCGGGGGTAACGCTTTCCAGGGCGGACCGCTGCTGGTCGACTTCGACAAGAACGGAACCCTGTACGTCTTTGAGAATCCGGACCCGACCGGGGATGGCCGTGTCGTCACCCTGGACGCATTCGGCAACGTATCCCCGGTGGTAAACGGGATTCAGCAGTGGCAGGCTCTCGCCATTCATCCGATTACCGGTCAGGTCTACTACAAGCAGGACGTTGGCGTTCTGTTCCGGGTATCCAGAGTGACCGGCCAGCCAGAACTGTTCGCTTCGAACATCGGAGACTTCCAGGCGATGGAGTTCAACCAGGACGATACGGCGCTCTACATCAGCGCGACCGATCGGGAACAGGTCATCGAGATTGCCGGCTCGTCCAATGATTGGCGTCGGCCGTAACTTGAGGATTCTCGGGCGGCGAATCAGGCGTTCAGCTATGATTCGCCGCCTGTGGTTCCCACCAGGTTGAGGGTACCGGGATGAGCCAGGAACGAATCGGCAAATATCAAGTCATCGAAGAGATTGCGTCCGGAATGCAGGGCGCAGTTTACGAGGCTCTGGATGTCACCACCAATCAATTGGTGGCCCTGAAGGTCCTCCACCCGACGATATCGGGCAGCGCCGATTACATCGAACGGTTTGAGCGAGAAGCCAGAATCATGGCTTCGATAGACCACCCGAATGTAGTCAAGGTGCTCGACTTTGGACGCGAGGAGGGGAGGTACTACCTCGCCCTCGAGCTCCTTCCGGGAAGCCTGGGCCGGATACTCTCCACATCCGAATCGCTGCCGATCGATGGCGCGGTTCATTTTGCGATCCAGATCGCCGACGGGGTGGCCGCCGCCCACGCCGCCGGTGTCACCCATCGGGACATCAAGCCACAGAACGTGTTGATCGATCGCGACGGTGTGGCCAAGGTCACGGATTTTGGCATCGCCCGGGCGGAATCGTTAGCTTCGATGACGGGGACCGGCACAATGCTCGGCACTCCGTACTACATGTCGCCCGAGCAGTCCGCCGGCGAGTTCGCGGACGCGCGTTCGGATGTCTACGCGCTGGGCTGCGTACTGTACGAACTTCTTTCCGGTGAGACGGTGTTTGATGGAACGACACCACTTGCCGTGTTGCGCAAGCACATGGACGAACAGCCACGTCCGATTCGAGTTCTCAGGGACGACGTTCCTCAAGAGCTTGCCGAGATAGTGATGAGGTCCCTGCACAAGGATCCGGACCTCCGCCAGTAGACCGCAGCAGAACTGGCGAGCGCTCTGCGCGTCGCGATGCCTGAGCCTGCCGATTCAATGTTCGCACCGGGCGTCGATTTCGCATCCCTGGCGATGTCGGGTGTATCGAGCCGGTCCTCTGATTCGGGCGATCCGGGTCGATCTGTTGATGTGCCGGGCGCCAGTGCGATGGACCCGGAGTCCTCGGATCCGAACTCAGGCCCGAAAAACCGCAGGGGCAAACGGATTGCGATATTCGCATCACTCGCAGTGATCATCGGGGTGATCACAGGATCGATATTCGTGATCACAGGCGGGGCTGACACCTCGGGGGATCCGCTGGCGATTTCAACAGAGACACCGGAGCCGGCGGCAGAGACGGCGTTACCGCCCGAGGCATCAGCAGATTCGTCATCCGAACCGACCTCATCGGCAGCATCGATACCGAGCGAGATCCGAGGGCAGGACGTATTCGTGAACAACGGATGCTCCGCCTGTCACTCCACTGGCAGTGAAAATCTGGTCGGCCCGGGACTGGCCGGTCTTCTTGATCGCGCCGAGACGCAAGACGCCGGTCAAACAGCCGACGAGTACGTCCTGGCGTCCATCCTTGACCCTGGATCCTACGTCGTCGAAGGCTATGCCAACGTGATGCCGACTAATTTCGGCACGGAGATTTCGGAGGACGGCATCCAGGACTTGATTGCGTACCTGGCGACGCTGTCTGCACCCGCCCTCACTGCGATCACTCCGACCGAAGAGGCCGTGAGGTTGACGCCCACGCCCACGCCCACGCCGACGCCGACGACAAGACCAACGGCCTCGCCAACACCGGCGCCTGTGACCACCGTTGCTCCAACACAGGCTCCGGCGGCCGCTGCCGCTCCAGCACAACCTGTTGATCCAGGGGCCCTTACCACCGCACCGTTTACCGTGCGCTTTGAGTTCTCCAGTAGTTCAGACTGGGCGTCTCTAGTTCCAAGATTCACGACCGGGTGGCCGGATCCTCTGTTTGTGTCGTCGTTCGGCCCGACCAGTGACGTGGTCGTCGCAAACGACGACATCTCGCTTATCCAGCCGCTCTGGAGCGCGTCGCAGGGTTCCACCGTTGGGGTCACGTTTGAGATCGACATCACCGAGGACGCAGATATCGTGTTCCTCATGGAGAAAGGCGCTCTCGGGAGTGCGTTTATAGATGTCTACTCGAACCGGTCTGGCGAATACGAGCTCTTGCGAAGCGAGTCTCTACTGGTTTTCGACTCTATCGAGAGGAAATCGGTCACTCTCGGCGAGGCTGACTGGGCGCTGCCCGACGCGACTGCGACTTATGACGACTTTGATGACGATGCGATCAACTTCTCCAAATGGTTGACCCCGGAGCACCCATCATGGATGACCGTGGAGGAAACCAACGGCCGGTTGGAGATTACTCACGCCTCGGACGCCCAGCAGCAGCCCGGAGAGGACTCCTGGAGCTCCCGCTTTGAGAGTCGGTGCACGCTGGTCGGGGACTTCGACGTTCAGGTCGATTTCGAACTTGTTGACTGGCCGGACGGGACTTCGAATCCAAACGGCGGCAGCTACGGAAACGGCGTAAGGATGGCGCTGGTCACCAACGCCGGAACCCTCACCCGATCAAGCTGGGGGCCGGACCCGTCAATGTCTCCGGACGACGTGCAGAATTACCATTTCAGTGACGGCGACAGCGTTGATAACAGTCTCAGCATCGGAAACATTGCCGGCTCGCACGAGCTGGGCGGACTCAGACTCGAGCGGACAGGAACTTCGCTCAAAGGGTATTTTCAGGAAAGCCCGGGTGGCGACTGGGTGGCTATCGGAACCATCGATGCCACAACCGAGCCGACTTTCGTCGCGTTGAACTCTTGGAGCCACGATGAGTTATTCGCCGGCAAGGAAGTCACGGTGGCCTTTGATAATCTCGTGGTCAACGCGGAGTCCATCGTTTGCCCCTGATGTAATCGATCCCTCGTTCACATCTTCCTGTCGTAATTGGAGATCCGGGCGCGCTCTTAGCTCTCTTTTCCCCCGATTAGCTTGTAACCAAAACCTCTAATCGACTCGAGGTACCGGGGTGAACTCGGGTCCGGTTCGATTCGTCTCCTTATGCGGGAGAGTCGTTGTGCGATCTCCTGGTCAGTTACGGTACCGGCCGGACTTTCGGGCCAACCTCTGGATGCGATCTCATCCTTGCTTACCGCTCTCCCCGGATGTTCGGATAGCAACTCAAGGATCAGATAATCTTTGCCCGACAACGGTGGAATTACGGGCACCCCGTCCACCAGGACATCGCGCGTCAGGTGATTCACGTCCACGCCCCGGGGCGTGATGGTTGCCGCCCCGGTGGAGGTGAGTTTTGAAGGGCTTCCATCGCCATCGGACTTCTGGAGCGTAATTGTGCTGGATCCCGCCGCGAATCTTGCTACCACCTGCCCCCTTCCGAATTCGACAGTCTCTCCCCCCTGAAGAGGTCGGGGGATGGCGTCGATCTTCGCTCCATCAACGAACGTGCCATTCCGGCTACCCAGATCCCGAATCGTGAACTCGGTTTCCCGGTAAACGATCTCGGCGTGTCGGCGCGAAACAAAGGGGTTATCGAGCTCGATGTCGGCGTGGGGTAAGCGACCCAGTATCTGGCGCGATCCATCGAGCGGGATCATCTCCACGCCGCCGAGGCCGGCCTGAATAACGAGGGCGGCTGTTTCGGAGATACTCACCCATGTCCCTCCCTTGAACCAACGGATTCAATGCGGTGTGGGCGTCGCGGAAGTTTACCATCCGGCCCGTTGGGACTGATTGACTGAGAAACCTCGCTTCAGTTGTGAATCCACAGCATGGATCAAGACCGGCCGGGCGGGGCGGGCGACCATTGATATCTGCAACGTCCAGGGGTGCGTCGGCGGATGACGCGAAGAGAGGCGGACCTCCAGGTCCGCCTCTCTTCTTTGCGCGTTCTGTCAAACGAACGGAGCGTTACCCCTCTAGTCCCGGGCCAGGATCACCGTTCCGGTGGAGGACAGGGTCCCGCCGGTGCCGTGGGCCATTGCCAGTTTGCAGGTGTCCAGCTGACGTTGTCCGGTCTCGCCTCGGAGTTGTCGCACAGCTTCAACTACCGTGAAGATGCCGTACATTCCGGGGTGCGTGTAGGACAGGCCGCCGCCGCTCGTGTTGAGGGGGAAGTCGCCGCCCGGCGCGGTGCGCTGGTCTGCGACGAAGTCCGGTCCCTCACCCGGCCCGCAGAACCCGAGGCTTTCGAGCGTGGCCAGCACCGTGTACGTGAAGGAGTCGTAGATCATCGCCAGGTCCAGGTCGTCGTGCGTAAGGCCGGCCATCTCCAGCGCTTGAGGACCGGTGTGCCGGCCCCACGTTCGTGTCAGGTCTGGCATCTGGTGCAGTACCGAGTGATCATGTCCCTCGGCTACACCAAGGACATTTACGCCGCCCTTTTTCGTAGACTTCGCCCGCTCAGCGGACGTAATCACGATCGCCGCGCCTGCGTCCGTCACCAGACAGCAGTCCGGCAGGTGGAAGGGCCATGATACCCATCGGGAGTCGTGGTACTCGTCGAAGCTCATGGGCGTGTCGTAGAAGTAGGCCTTCTCGTTCATGTTGGCCCACTTGCGGGTTGAGACGGCGATGTTCGCCATCGCCTCACGCGTTCGATCTTCGCCGTACTGGTGCATGTAGCGGTTTGCGGCCAGCGAGTAACCGATCGGCGCGCCCATGATGCCGTACGGGGCTTCGTACTGCGCCCCGGCCAGTCCGGGGTTTCCCCCGGCTCGTGCCCGGTTTGAGCGGCCCGACTCGCCGTGCGTGATCAGTGCCACTTCGCAGTAGCCCGCCGCGATGGCGGCCATGGCGTGGGCGATGTGGATGACGAAAGACGAGCCGCCGACAGACGTTGAGTCCGTGAAGTGGGGCGTGATGCCCAGGTACTCGGCGATGTCGTAGGTGGAGTACCCGGCGGTGAAAACGCCATCGACCTCGCTCTTGTCGATGCCCGCGTCTGCGAGGGCGTTGCGCCCGGCTTCAGCGTGCAGCTCCATCGGGCCTTTATCCGGCACGCGGCCGATGTTGTCAGATTCCGCGACGCCCACGATAGCGATTGAGCCCGATATCGCCTTCAGCTTGTCCATTACTGGCATGTGACAGGTCCTCTGCTAATTAGCCTGGCGAGTTTTCACGACGCGTAAACGGTTTGTATGAAGGGCAGGCCGGACGACCTGCCCTCCACACACGCATCGCGTGTCCGTTTACGCAGGCTCGAACTTCGGCAGGGAGATCTCGTCGGTGATCGACTCGAAAACTACCTTGACCGCCATGTCGATGGAGATCTTGCTGGGGTCGGCCTCTACGTTGACGATCTGGGTCGCCATCTTCGGGCCTTCCTCAAGCTCCACTATCGCCGGGACATACGGGATGTCGTCCATGAAACCGGGGTGCGGGGGCCTGTGGACGATTGCGAAGGTGTGGATCTTCGCGTTGCCGCTGGCGACAATCCATGAGGTGTTGTTGTTCCCGCACTCCGGGCAGATGTTCCTCGGGTAGAAGTACGCTTGGTTGCAGTCATCGCAGTGGCGAAGGCGCAGCTCACCGGCCTTTGTGCCCTCCCAGTAGTTGTCTGACTCCGGCTGCGGAATCGGGATCGGCTTGTTGTATCCGTCTGCCATATGTCTTTTAGTCCCTTCCCAGAATCACGGTGCCGGTGGACGAGAGAAGTCCGCCCGTGCCGTGTGCCATTGCCAGTTTGCAGTCGTCCAGTTGTCGCTGTCCGGTCTCGCCCCGGAGCTGCCGTACCGCCTCCACTACCGTGAAGATCCCGTACATGCCCGGGTGCGTGTAGGAAAGACCGCCGCCGCTCGTGTTGAGGGGGAAGTCGCCGCCGGGCGCCGTGCGCTGGTCGGCCACGAAGTCCGGGCCGTCACCCGGGCCACAGAAGCCCAGGCTTTCAAGCGTTGCGAGCACTGTGTAGGTGAACGAGTCATAGATCATCGCCAGGTCGAGGTCGTCGTGTGTCACGCCGGCCATTTCGAGCGCCTGCGGTCCGGAGTGCCGGCCCCAGGTGCGTGTGAGGTCTGGCATCTGATGCAGGATGCCGTGGTCGTGGCCTTCCGCCGCTCCGAGGATGCTGACCGCGCCCTTTCTGGTGGACTTTGCTCGCTCCGCGGACGTGATCACGATCGCTGCTCCGGCGTCCGTCACCAGACAGCAGTCCGGGAGGTGGAAGGGCCAGGAGATCCAGCGGGAGTCGTGGTACTCGTCGAAGGACATCGGCGTGTCGTAGAAGAAGGCCTTCTCGTTCATGTTGGCCCACTTGCGTGTGGACACGGCGATGTTGGCCATCGCCTCACGCGTGCGGTCTTCGCCGTACTGGTGCATGTACCGGTTTGCAGCCAGCGAGTATGCGACCGGCGGGCCGATGATCCCGTATGGAACCTCGTACTGCGCGCTCGGCAGTCCGGGGTTGCCACCGGCACGGGCGCGGTCTGATCGGCCGGTTTGTCCATGCGTGATAAGCGCCACTTCGCAGTAACCGGCCTGGATGGCGGCGATTGCGTGGGCGATGTGGATGACGAAAGAGGAGCCGCCGACCGATGTCGAGTCAGTGAAGTGGGGCGTGATGCCCAGGTACTCGGCCACATCGTAGGTGGAGTAACCGGCGGTGAAAACACCGTCGACCTCGCTCTTGTCGATACCGGCGTCTGCCAGCGCGTTGCGACCGGCCTCGGCGTGCAGCTCGAGCGGGCCTTTATCCGGGGTCCGGCCGATCTGGTCCGACTCGGCGACGCCGACGATGGCGGCCGTTCCGGAAACTGCCTTGAGCTTGTCCATCACGGGCATGGGGCTGTTCCTCTCTGGGGGATTGGTCTTACGGGTTGGGATTACTGCAGAGGTGAGTACGGAGTCGGGTTGAGCAACTGGTTCCGTACGTTTTTGACGATCAATCCGTCTTCTTCGGATGCCGCCCGTACCTTGTTCCACTCCGGGTCGTTTCTAAAAGAATTCCAGGCGCGCTCGCGCTGGCCAGCATCCTCGAAGGCGATCATGTAGATCAACTCCGTGCTGGACGGGCCGACTTCGTTCGTCCAGTAGCCGATGTTCTTGATGCCGTGCCGTTCAAAGATCTCGGTCGTGTGATCGCTGAACCGCTTGTTGAGCGCGGGCAAACGCCCTCCAAAACACTCATAAATTCGCAGTTCGTAAAGCAATCCTGCCTCCTTGATCGCATTGGGATCACGATTGAGGACACGGGGTCCGTACATCCGCCCGGATTCTCACCTCACGATGAAGGGGTGTCAAGAACGGAAATCAGGTGCAAACGGGCTCCTCCAGCCATAACCCCGCAACGAATAATCGGCGCCTCGCGTCTATTGGTCTACGACGCTCCCGTCGGCGTGCAACCGCGTGACCACCTCGCGTGGTGTGAACGGAACTTTTTCACGGGCGTCCGGCTTTAGATTGATACCGATTCCCGCTCGGTCTGAGATTTTGAGATAACCTTCGCCGTCGTGTTCGGCCGGGTAGTCCACCATGGCGTTCTTCGGGAATACGTCCTCGCCCGTCGGGTACTCCTGGAGGGCGAAGTTGGGGATGCCGGCCGCGATCTGGAGACAGGCCGCCGTGGATACGGGCGAGAGCGGGTTGTGCGGGACTACGCCGACGTGATGCGCCTCCGCCAGCGACGCGATCTTCTTTGCGCCGCTTATGCCGCCGACCATGCAAACGTCGGGCCGCACATACTGAACGCCACCCCGGTTGAGCATCATCTGGAACTCCCAGAGGGACGTGAACCGTTCGCCGGTCGCTATCGGGATGTTTATTTTGTCGGCTACGTAGGCCATCTCATCGAAGTTGTCCGGCGTCACCGGGTCTTCGTAGAAGTAGGGATGGAACTCCTCGATGCCAAGTCCCAGTTGCACGGCTTCCGCCGGGGTCAGACGCCGATGGATCTCGATACACAGGTCCACATCGTTGCCGACGGCGTCCCTGTATTTTCGAACGGTGTCGATGGCGTCCCTGATCTTGTTAGCGTGCGTCTTGAAGTAGGGGACATCCCGATCCTCGTCCAGGAAGGGCGTAAGGTGTCCGACGGCGGTGAAGCCCTGCGCTTTGGCGTCCACGATGCCGGAGAGCAGCTTTTCGGTCGTGTCGCCGAATACGTGGTAGTAGACGCGTGCCCTGTCACGGACCGCCCCGCCCATCAGCGCGTAAGTCGGCACGTTGAAGTGCTTGCCCGTTATGTCCCACAGGGCGATATCTATAGCCGAGAGCGCGCCCATGATCGCGGCGCCCCGGAAGTGGGAGAAGCGGTACATGTACTGCCAGTGGTGCTCAATAAGAAGCGGGTCTTTGCCGATCAGGTAGCGTCCGAACTTCTCGATCGCCGCACCGGAAGCCTCGAGAAAACCCCATGAGCCGGACTCGCCGAGCCCGATGATGCCGTCATCGGTCTCGATCTCGACCAGCAGGTATCGATTGAGAAAAATCGGTTCGACCCGTGTGATCTTCATGCGGCTTTGTCTCCAGACGTTTGTGCTCAGGCTACCTATTGCGATGACTGTCCCGGCGCTGGCCGATGTTAACCCGGATTGAGAGTCGACAATTTGACCCGGCGCGTACGATGGTCAACGGTCGTTCGTCTGTAACTGACCGATGCCGCTCTGAATCCGGGTTGTCTCGAAAAGGATTACCGCTTTTGCCGCCTGCACGCCGCCGATTACTGGTCTCCGTGGCTCATCCCGACGATGAGACGTTTGGAAATGGATCGACCATCGCCCATTACGCCGCCGCCGGTGTGGAGGTTCATGTGGCCTGCGCTACCCGGGGAGAGGCGGGCGAGATATCGCCGAACAGTAACGCCACTACTGAAACGCTTGGACAGGTTCGTGAAGCCGAACTCCGGGCCGCGGCGGAGATCATGGGGGTGAAAGAGGTGCATCTCCTCGGGTACCGGGATTCGGGGATGGTTCCCGCTGAAGAGGTTGATGATTCGGCTGCTTTCGTCAACGCGAACGAGGCGGATCTGATGGTGAAGCTCACCCGACTGATTCGAGATATTCGCCCGCACGTTGTGGTCACCATGCCGCCGGACGGCGGGACGGGCCATGTGGATCACATCCGGATCAGCGAGGCGACCACGAGGGCGTTCAAGCTGGCGGCGCACCCGGGTTACATCGAACCCGGAGGCCTGACGCACTCACCTTCGAAACTCTTCTACACCGAGATCCCGCGCACCGTCATGCAGGCATGGATGGAGGCGGTCGAGGAAGTAAATCCGAAGATGGCGACGTTCATGCGCGAAGCCGGAATAGACAAGTTTGGCGTGGACGACGACGAAATTGCGGCCAGGATCGACGTCTCCAAGGTGCTGGAGACGCGCATGAAAGCGATCGCCTGCCACACGTCGCAGGACTCGCCTTTTGACATGCTGCCGCCCGAGATGATTCCGAAGGTGTTGGGCACTGACTACTTCACGAGGGCGATACCGGCGTGGACCGGTGGCGAGGTGGAGGACGATCTGTTTGTGGGGTTTTAAGGAGCCTGGACTACTCCCGGCCCAGCTGTCGAATCGCTGACGATTTCGTGAAGGCAAATATGTAGAAGCTGGCACATACCACGCCGCCTGCAATTAACGTCGCGTCGGGCCCGATCAACTCGGAGGATGTTCCGCCAACGAACCAACCGAACTGAATGAACTGGCCCGTGAGGGCGAAGAGCGCCATAACTCTTCCACGCATCTCTTCAGTCGCCGGCATCTGAAATGCCGTTCGCATCGTGTTCGCCCACCAGGGGATGACAGCGCCGAGCCCGAATGCGACGGCCCATGCCGCTTCGAGTGTGTTTACGAACGCAAATGCGACCAACAGTATTGAAAACACCACCGGAACGACCAGCAATATCCGACCAACAGACCGGATGTTTCCAGACATGATGAGTGCGAGCGATCCAACGAGTGAACCTATCCCGGTTGCTGCGAGGATCGATCCATATCCGTCGGCGCCGGCATCGAGCGAGTCTCGAGCGATCCGCGGGATCAGTGGGAAGTACATGGTGGCGAACATAACGAAGAATCCCATGAACATCAGCCAGCGAAGGGCTGGAGTCCGCCAGATGTAGCTCAGACCTTCACGAAGATCGGTGGTGATCGATGTGTTGTTTACACGGGGCGCCCGCTCCGGCAGCTTGATCTTCAACGTAAACAGGACCGCCACTGTGATCATTGCACTGGCGACCAGGTAGGCGAACTCCGCTCCGGCCTGTGCGATCAAGATCCCGCCGATTGCCGGACCGGCGAATGTAGCCCCGTTGAAGGCAATCCCGGCGATTGCATTTCCGACAAACATGCGATCTCGCCCAACGATGTCCACGATCATGGTGTTTCCGGCGATCAGGGCAAACACTCTGACGATCCCGGCGACGATGGCGATGGCGATGAGATGCCAGACGGTGACGATGTTCGCGAATACAAGCAGACCGGTGAAGAATCCCAGGAACGCCAGTGTGAGGCGTGTCCACAGCAGGAGAGTTCGCCGGTTGATGCGGTCCGCCAGGACCCCGCCAAACAGAACCAGCGCCGCCGCGGGAATGGCTGCGATTCCGTTTACGGCGCCAACCCAGGCATCGGAATCGGTCAACTCCAGGGTCACCCAGGCCTGCGACATCGTGACCATCTGAAAGCCAATGGCGCCGAATGCGCTGTCGCCGACCACCCAGCCGAATGACGGCATTCGCAGTACGGTGAGCGGAGAAACCTTTGGTTCCTCATCGGTTCCGGGCGTAGACGTAGTTTCGCCCACCGCGTCGATTTTTGCGCGTCTCGCCTCTTCAGCCATCTCCCTGAGACCTCCCTCGTGATCCGCTACGTCGATAACGGATGACGCTCGCATCCTACAACTTCATGAGGAATCAGGATCGCGGGATTTCAGCTACTCCCGCCCGAGCTGGCGGATCGCCGATGATTTTGCATAGGCAAATGTGTAAAAAGCGGCCATCATTGCTCCGCAAGAGATCAATGTGCCTCTTGGCCCGATTAACTCCGAGGCCAGTCCGCCGATCAGCCATCCGAATATGAGTGCCTGCGTCGCCAGGGCATACAGAGACATCACCCGGCCGCGCATCTCTTTGGATGCCGAGATCTGAAGGGCTGTGCGCATGGTGTTTGAATACCATGGGATGACCGCGCCGACGCCGAACGCGACGACCCATGCCAATTCCAGTGAATTGACGTAAGCAAACACCGTGACCAGAGCCGAAAACACGAGCGAGGCAACCAGAAGAATCAAACCGACAGCACGTAAATTTCCGGAAGCCAGCAACGCCGCGATACCGGCGAATGTCCCGATTCCCTGTGCCGCGAGGATTGACCCGTAACCGTCTGCACCGGCGCCTAGATAGTCCCGGGCGATTCGGGGCACCATCGGGAAGTACGCCCCGGCAACCATGAAAAACATCGCCATTGCGGCGAGCCAGCGGAGTGCGGGATCCTTTTGGACGTATGTAAATCCGTCGCGCAGGTCGCCCATGGCGGAATTCTCTCGACGTACGGATTCGCGTGGTGGAGTTCGTACGAAAAACGCGGCGGCGGCGGCGATGGCCAACACAAACCCGGCTGTCAGGAATGCCGCATCCGCCCCGAACTCTGCGATCAGAACCCCCCCGATGGCCGGCCCCATGAAAAACGACAGGTTGAAAGTCGTGCCAAATACGGCATTTCCGATGAAGAGACGCTCCCTGTCCACAACATCCACGATAAGCGTCTGGCTGGCGACCACTGATATGACGCGGGCGATAGTGAATACGGCCGCAAACACCAGGAGTTGCCAGGCGTCCACGAAGCCGCCCGCCACGACTGCGCCCATACCGAGGCCAATCGCGGCCATGGTAATACGTGCCCAGACCAGCATCGTTCGTCGGTCGATCCGGTCCGCCATCACACCGGCGAACAGTACTACCCCGGCAGCTGGGATGGCTGGAAGGCCGTTGACCGCTCCGACCCACGCGTCAGAATTGGTAAGCTCCAGGACGACCCATGCCTGGATCATGGTGATCGCCTGGAACCCCGTTGCTCCAAACGCGTTATCCGCGATTAACCATCGGAAAGAGGGAACCCGGAGGACCGATAAGATCGCTTCGCGGGAACCTTCTGCGCCCTGTGCCTCTTCGGTGGCCTGCTGCGCCTTTACTTCCGTCCGCGCTTCTTCCGCCATCTCCCTGATACCTCCCTGTTCGATCCGCCACGTCGATAGCGGAACACGCGGCATCTTACGCCTTCACGAGAAATCCCTGCAACGCGTCCTCATCTACCTCGACGCCGAGGCCCGGTCGATTCGGAAGTGTGAAACCGCCGTCGCCGTACACCCATGCGGAATCGGTAAGCGCCTGTGTCTTCTCGTAGTGCCCGGCCTGTAATTCTTGCAGGTGTGTCGGTTCGCAGACCGCCGAGAACTGGAGAGTTGCCGCCTGGAATACAGCCACGCCGTTGCCCATGTGGGGTGTGGTGGGAATACCCGCCTCGCGCGCCATCGCCATTTGCTTCAGCCCGTCGGTGATGCCGGTGCGGCCGATGTCCGGCTGGAACACGTCGAACGAGCGCGGAGACAGCCACTCTGGAAGCTGCCGGGACGTTCGGAAGTGCTCGCCGATGGCGATCGGCGCGCCGGGCAGTCCTGCGAGCTCGCGATGTCCCTCAAGGTCTTCCGGGTTGATCGGGCACTCAAGAAAACGCACGCCCAGTTCGCCGAAATCACGCTTGCCGCGAGCCACATCGTCGCCCTCAAGCGTCCATAGCGTGTCCACCATCCACTGAGCCATCCCGGGGACACCATTCTGCAGCGCTTCCAGTTCGGTCAATCCACCGTCGAGGTCGCCTGTGAGGAAGATCTTTGCGCCGCGAAGTCCGGTCTCGAGCCAGTTATTGGCGTGGTCTATGCGTTCCGCGAGCGTTGCGCGCCGGATTCCAGACAGGTAGACCGGGATCTCCGTCCTCGGCGCATCCAGCGACGAGTCGTTCACGATCATCTGGGCCACAGGAACGCCGGCGCGTCTGCCGAGCGCGTCCCAGATGGCGATGTCCAGCCCGGCGAGAGCGTCCTGCCAGAATCCGCTGAAGTAGCCCCGGCCGCGTTGCGCCAGGTAAAGGAACTCATTCAACTCGCCCGGGTGCCCGAACTCCCGACCCTTCACCATCGGCTGCACCAGGTTTTCAAGCACTACGCAGAACACTTCCGGGCCGATCGGGACGTTGGCCTCGCCCCATCCGCAGGTGCCGTCGGTCAATTGTATTTTTACCAGCGCTGTTTCGACTGACAGGGCGTATACCGTGGGCCATCCGGTTTTGAATTCGAACCGATCGGTCGCAGAAGCGACCTCATCGCGCCGGTAATCTTCCCAGTACGCGCCATCGAGGGCGATGTGAAACGTTTCCAGAGTTTCGATCTCGAAGCTGGTGTCGTAGTTTCCCAACTAGTCCGTCATTTCTGTCGAGTTTTGGATCAGGAGTGAATCAGGCCCGCAACGGTTCATCCCACGAATAACGGCGGCCACCGACATCATAGTCACCGCCAGAGAATGCGGTAACACAGGTGTCGGATCGGTTCCGCGCTGGTACACTCGGCCCGCTCTTCATTATGACCACAGATTCTTCGCACATCCCTTCGCTATCGGCCACGATCGCCGGAGCGATCGAGGCTGATCGAATCGGCCGCCTCGTATTCGTTCGCTGGATGGAGCACGTGGAATCCGATCCCGGCGTCTCACTGGAACTGGCCATGGAGACCGTTTCTGACTGGTTTGGCCAGCCGCCCGAGTCAACCCATACGCCCGAGGGATCTGCCCTCCAGGCATCCGTACTGGCTCGATGGCCGGGAGGAGAGACGGCGCTTTTAATCACCGTTCCCGTAAGTTTTATGGTCCCGCCGGGACTTGATCTCGCTGTCATCGGCGCAAAAGGCGCTATTTATCACAGTGTTTGAGGTGCAGACAGGCGATGGTCAGTAAAACCTACCGGGTGCTCCTGATTTCGGGCGATCGAACCCACCAGGAAGGTTACGCCGCCGCCTTCAGTAACGACCCGCGCTCTGAGATTGTGGGGGTGGCTGATGAGGCCGACGTTTCCAATCAGCGGCACGAGTGGAACCGGGCTATGGCGGCTCGTTACAGCGTTCCGTATTACGACAACCTGGACGAAGCGCTGGCACAACGTGATGTCGATCTGATCAGTGTTTGCCCGGAGATAGAGCGCCGGGGCCGCGTAATACTCCGGTGCGCCGGTCGCGGCTTGCCGCTGTTCCTGGACAAACCACTGGCCGGAACGCCGGAAGATATTTCGGACATCCAGGCCGCCGTGAACGGCGCGGGCGTGCCCGCACAGATGTACAGCTTCACTTCAACGCCGTGGGCGAGAGCCGCGAAGGAGGCGTTACAGTCCGGTGATCTTGGGGACTTGATCGCGGTACACGCCGAGGTGATGTTCGCGAAAGGCCGCGCCGGTACGGCTCCAGGCGGTCTCAACAGAAGCGAACATGAATTCTCGGACCGGTTCACTTTTACCGAGGCCAAGCGAGAGCTATTTGACCTGGGAATCTACCCGATCGTCCTCTGCCTGTGGCTTGCCGACTCGCCGGTAAAGCAGGTCACGGCGCACACCGCCAACTACTTTTTCGCCGAACACGCAGCGGCGGACATCGAGGACTTCGGCGTGCTGACGATTGAGTTTGAAAACGGGGTTGTGGGAAGTGCTGTCGGCGGGCGGATCGGCTTTTACAGCCATCCCAAGATCGGGCCGCACGGGATAACCGTGTCAGGGACCGGCGGAACGAAGACCTTCTCGGCATGGGATCCGCACATCGAGGTGTTCTCGGATGAGCCGCGCCCCCTGCTGCCCTCACCGCACCCGGAAGATCCCATGTCCATGTGGCGCTCTACCCAGGTGGAGTCAGGTGTGCCACGGAAAATGGGCTGGGTTGCGTTTGAAGACGAGACCGGCTGGGGAGCCGACGAAATGTCATCGTTCCTGGATTCCCTGGATGCCGATAGTAGTCCGGATGTCGGGGTGGGCCTTGCTGCATCGGCCACCGAAGTGGTTCTCGCGGCGTACCAGTCAGCCGCACGCGGGCGGCCGGTCACGCTTTAGCCGGTCCCGCGATTGAGCGGTTCGTTTTCGTATCGACGCGATTATCATCCCGGCCAGCGACGCGCCGGCCGCCGCCGGAAGGTGACCACGACAAGCCCGGCCAGCACGGCGACCGCCGCCGCCGCGAGATAGGCGTCCTGGAACGCGCCGACGAACGCGTCGCTCGCAGACACACCGGCGTCCAACGCGATATCTTCGCGCCAGGTGAATATCGCCATTCCAAAGGTGATCGACAGCGGCGTGCCGAGGGTTTGCGCTACGGCCAGTACCGCCGATCCGGCCCCGGCGTGTTCGGGCGCGGCTCTGCGCATAGCGAGCGAGTACACCGCCGCCTGGTGCAAACCGAAGCCGGTTCCTGCGAGCCCGATACGAATCATTATTCCGGGCAGAGATGATTCCGCATTGAGGCCGGCAATCCACACCAGCCCGATCGCCGTGAGGCCCGCCCCCGCCGCGGTCACGACGCGATCGCCGATCCGGTCGGCCAGCCAGCCGCCGGCGACAGATCCAGCGGTGGACGCGCCGGCGACGACCGCCAGCATCCAGCCGACGATCATCGCCCCGCGGCCCAGAACGTCCGTGATGAAGAACGGAAACAGGAACCACGTCAGGAAGGCGGCGACAAATACCAGCAGGTTGGATATCCCGCCGACGGTGAACCCGGGCGTACTCCACAGCGCGCGCGGAAGCATCGGACGCCCGACATGCCTCTGAAGGTAGCGGAATGCAGCAAACAACAGCGCCGTCAGCACCGCCAGCCCGATCACCACCCCGGAGATCAAGCCGTCCAGTCGCGCAAATGAAATGGCCGACACGAGTGCGAACAAGGCTCCGTACAGAACCACGGCGCCAGACCAGTCGAACCTCCGATCGCTGCTCGCAGGATCGCGCGAAAGAGCGAAAACTCCCGCGGCCAGCACCGCGATGCCTATCGGCACGCGGGCGTAAAAAATCGCCTCCCAGCCTATTGTTTCGGACAGAAATCCGCCGCCGAGCGTCGCCGTAACCTGCCCGGCGCTGACAGACGCCAGCGTCACGCCGAGCGCGGTCCCGCGCCGCGCCGGACCAAAGGCCCGGACCACAAGCGCCGGCCCGGCTGTGAACAGGATCGCCGCTCCCACGCCCTGCAAAACCCGAAGCGCAACCACGGCGCCGAGTGAATCCTGTAGGGCGATGAGGCCGACGGCAGCCGTGTACGCGACGACGCCCCACAGGAATACGCGCCTGAGGCCGAAAGCGTCTCCCAGCCCGCCCGCAGCCGGGGCCAATCCGCTGCGGCTGGCGTGGTAAAAAATTATGATCCCCTGCACGGAAATAAGAGACGCCCCCAGCGAGTCGCGCATCGTGGGCAGCGACACGTTGATCGAGAAATCCAGGGCGACAAGGAACAGACCGGCCGACGCCACAACGACCGTCAACAGACGGTCACGGGAACTGAGGATCGGGGCGTTTCGGCCGATTGTTTCGGGGCGTTTCGCCACCCCTACTCGCCCGGCTGCCGGACGATAATTTTCTCCGGTTTTACTGTGATCAGCACCCGGTTCCGCCCCTGGAAAATCCGCTCCATGTGGGGGTCCACCTGTGCCGGGTCATCCGGGTAGTACTTAGCGACAAGTTCGCGCGTCATGTCCCAGACGTTGTCGACCCCATCCTGCAAAACCGCGTTTCCGTAGGCGACAACCATCCGCCCTGATTCAGGTTCGTCCACACAGACCGAAGCGCGCGGGTCTCGTTTCAGGTTCCACCACTTTGCGGAGGCTGAGATAGTGGAGATGATGAACGCGTCTCCGGTCCACAGGTACCAGACCGGAGACGCCTGGGGCGATCCGTCCTTGCGCAGCGTGCCGAGCACGAGATTGCGCTGGGACTCAAGAAACGATCTGGTCCCGGTACTGATTTCCGTTACGTTCATAGTCGTACTCCGCCTTCGTTGTCGTCTTCATCCTCGTTCTGATTGCCCGGCTTCCTCGGGAAAAAGGCGAGTATCACCATCGTCAGCGCCGTCCCTCCCGCGGCGAGTACGTAAAGGCCGGACCCCGCCGCCATTCCGAGCGCGGCAGCGACCCAGATCCCGGTGGCGGTCGTCAAACCCCGGACCGAAGTGCCGGAGCGGATTATCGTGCCCGCGCCGATGAAGCCGATACCGGTCGCCACCTGTGCCGCAATCCGCGCCGGGTCGCGGACAAACTCGCCGTCGATAGTGCTGAACGCAAATATAGAGATGACCGTGAAAACAGCGGAGCCCATAGCGACCAGCGCAAGCGTGCGAATCCCGGCCGGGGCCGCCGAGTGACGACGCTCGAACCCGATCGAGCCGCCCGCCAGCGCCGCAAGCGCGACGCGCAGCAACATCTCGGCCTCTTCTCGGGCTGTGAACGGGAATATGTCGAAATCGCCGAGCATCGATTGGTAACCTCGTCGCGGTGAAGAGATCCCGGCGTGTTGGGATCAATGTCCAGGCGCACGATGTTACACGGCGCGCCCCGCCGGTTCTTCCCGGGCTTTGAATTACCCGGTACGCACGTCCCGGGAGAACAGATGGACCCAGGACGGATAAAACCCGCAGGAGATGGCGGTCCGCATGGACCAGGTATTCACCGAGGTCGTCCCGTAATAAGGCACCGCGCCGTGGTCGAAAGTAGCGCGGGTGATCGCCGAGGTCAGGGCCCGGCCTAAACCGCGCCCGCGGTGTTCTTCCGTGATAGCGATATGTATCTGGTACAGCTCGTCGCTGTCCGCCGTGACGCCCGCCGATCCTATCGGACCCTGTGGCCCGATCGCCAGCGCACGAAACTGGTGTGTCGTCCTCTCCCCGGGCCGCCGGGAACCTGCTTGCTGCGCCATCACGGCGTGGCGGTCATCATCATCATCCCGGAGTTCGATGGTGTAGCCCGGGGGCGCCGGATACTCCCGGAGATCCTCCTCGGCGCAAACCCAGCGCGGGAACGGGCCGAAGGTCTTCTGTCCGTGTTCCTCCATGCGCGTCGTAACCTCGGCGATACGCATAGGCTCCATCATCTGGTCGCGGTCGACGTCTTCGTAAAGCGGCCGGACCCATGACATCAACTTCGATGATGCCGTAACGACACCGCCTACGCCGACCGAAACCAGGCTGAAATAGGGTTCAGGCCGCTCAAACCACCGGCCGCCACGGATCCAGGCCATCTCCGGGTTTACCGGACCGGCCTCGACGACGTGGACCTGGCCGTCCTGTAGCTCGTCCCGGCCGCAGAACTGCTCTGCGGCGAGCATGCCAAGGATCACCGTCTGCACACGGTCGCGGTCTATAGGGGCGGCTGTCATCTCGTCCTCACAGGGCGCAGCTCGCTATCCGGGCGGTGTGTCTTGTTCTGGCTGCACCACTTCGACGAGATCCACCTCGAAGATGAGCGTGGCGTTACCCGGGATCACGAAGCCCGCACGGTTGTATCCGGCCACTCCGTAGGCGAGTCCTGGAGGTATCCGCATCCGCCGTTTGCCGCCCTCGCGCATTTCCGCCATACCGATCTGCCAGCCCTCAATCAGGTTCGTGAGTTGGAACGACGATACGGTGTCCCGCGTGTAGGTCGAGTCGAAAACACAGCCATCGTCCAGGAAGCCGGTGTAGCGCACCCTGACGTTGCTGTCCGACTCTACCGACGCGCCAACACCCTCCTCGTGATCGAAAACTCCGACGCCGGAATCCAGCGATTCGTAATCGATCGTTCCGTCATCCCCAAACTCCGGCGCGTCGGCGGGATATGCCGCATTGAGACAGGTCGCCTCTGCCGGTGTCGGCGTGAGTACGATCACTTCGCCCAGACCGCGTTCAGAACTCGGGCCACTGCCCCCGCAGGCCAGCGCGACGATCGCCATGCTCGCGATCACCGCGCCGGGCATCCACTGTTTTCGGGGTCTCAACGTGTCGCCCGTACCCGGGTACGAAGCTCTTCGTACCCGGCTGCGATCCAGGGTAGGGCGCTGGTCAGGAAGAACCGGGCGCCCAGTTCCATGTACCGCGTCACGTTCTCGTGATTCCCGACGGTTCCGGGGGTTCGTCCGGCGGCGACAATCTTCCTTACGGTGTCTTCAAGCGTCCGCGTCACTTCCGGATGGAAAGGATCGCCGAGATGACCCATTGACTGGGACATATCGCCGGGACCAACGAGGAATACGTCGATGTGATCCACCTTCAAGATTTCGTCAAGGTTGTCCAGCGCGATAACGTCCTCGATGAACACCACGATCAGCGTCTCGTCGTTGGCCTTGTGGAAGAAATCCGGATCGCCGAGCCCCTGGCGACTGCCGTACATGCCCCGTTTGCCTATCGGAGAGAATTTCGCCGCCTGTACCACGGTCTCGGCGTCCTCCCGTGTGTCCACGTGCGGAACTGCGACGCCCTGGGCGCCGAGGTCCAGGGCCCGATATATGAGGCCCGCCTCGACACGGTTCACCCGGACGATGGAAGTCGTGCCCGCGAGATCGGCGGCGCGCGTCAGATCCCCGATGTTTGCCGGGCTGACCAGGTTGTGCTCGCCCTCCAGCCACACGGCGTGCGGGTTCATAGGGCCGAGCCGCTCGACCGTGTCGGCGTCGTTCAATCCTTCAAGGGCGATGACGTGCTTTCCGGCTGCCAGTCGCGCTTTGGCGTCGTTCTTGCGAAGTGTTCGCATCCGGCTATGCCTCCGCTCTTCGGTTCATTTCGACGAGTCCGTTCTGAATCCACGGTCCTGGCGCCCCGAGAAAGAATTTGACCCCTTGCTCGAGATGGTGCTCTGCGTTCTCGTTTGATACCAGCGCTCCGGCAGTCCGGCCCGCCGCGACAATTCGCCGCAACGACTCGTCGACCACAGCCTGGACATCGGGATGGTGCGGTTCGCCGATGTGTCCCATAGTTTGCGCCAGGTCGCCCGGGGCCACGAAGAACACGTCGATGTCGTCTACTTTCAGGATTTCGTCGAGATTCTCGACGGCGACGATGTCCTCGATCAGGATTATCAGCATCGTCTGATCGTTCGCCAGCGACTGGTAGTTCGGCACGCCGATGCCCTGGCGGCTCGTATAGGAACCTCTGAGCCCGATCGGAGCGAACTTCCCGGCCTGCACGACCGCCTCCGCCTCTTCCCGCGTGTTCACGTGCGGCACGCAGATGCCCTGCGCGCCGAGGTCGAGCGTTCGATATATGACGCCGGCCTGGTTCTGGTGGACGCGGACGATGGGAGACGCCCCGATCAGGTCGATGGCCCGTGTTAACTCACCGATGTTCGAAAAATCCACCTCGCCGTGCTCGCCTTCAAGCCAGATCGCATCGGGCTCCAGGTCTATGAGCCTCTCAAGCGCGTCCGCCCCGCCATATCCCCACGAGGCGAGGGCGACGGTCACTTCACCCCTCGCGAGTTTGTTCTTGGCCTTGTTGACACGTAGTTGAGCCAATTGGAAGCCCTTTCCCTGAGTTTCTGGGTTTCGGGGATTTTCGGTAATCGCCGGACATGGCGACCCTGATCACGGGTTTGACAGCGAGATTCTACGAGAACATTCAGCCCGCAGGGTTAGCGGTATCGGGATTCCTCCGATTACTTGCGATCGTTTGCGGCGACCGACACAGCAACCGATGCGCCTCCCGGGAACGTGAACCACGCCAGAACCACTCCCGTGAAGCTGAGGAAGGCGGCCACCAGGAACACGGCGGAAAGTCCTTCAGCGAGATTATTTCGTGATGCCGTGAGATCGGCCCGGAAGCGTTCCACTCCAAGCTTCGGGTCCGCAAGATATGCCGCCCTGACCTCGGCGAGTTCATCCACGGCGACGATGATCTCGGGATCGGCGATTCGCACCTGCGGACTGGCTTCGTTGAGGCCCACCATGCTCACGGCGACGGAAGCGAATAACACCGCGCCGAATACGGCGCTGCCCGCTGCCTGCCCGAACATGCGCCCGAACTGAAGGGTTGAGGTGACCACGCCGAGGATCGAGACGGGCATGGCGTTCTGGATGGGTACCGTGAAAGCAGTGAAACCGAACGACATGCCAAACCCGGTGAATCCGGTCACGACGGAAAGCATCCAGATAGAAGTTGAGCTGTCCAACACGCTCATTGAAATCAGCGCGATTGAGGTCATCGTCAGCCCGGTCATCCCTAACCCTCGGGGGTGGCCCCGGCGGGAGAGGATCTGGCCCGAGACGTTGGCTCCCGTCGCCACGCCTATCGCCAGTCCGATCAGGGGAATTGCGGCGACCGTAGCTGACCTGCCAAGCACGCCCTGTACAAACAGCGGTTGGAACGCGGTGATGGCGATGAAGGTACTTGTAGTCGTGAGAGAAGCGAGCCATCCGAGGGCGAATACGCGGTGGCTGAAAAGATTGAGCGGAAGCATGGGATCATCCGCCTTCAATTCAACGCGCGCAAACAGGGCAAACGCCGCCAGTGAACCCCCGATCAAGCCCAGGATTCTCGGCGAGTCCCAGGCGTAATCGCGTCCACCCCAGGTGAGGGCAAGTAACAACGCCGTGGACGCCCCCGCGAAAAGCACCGCGCCCGCCAGATCAAGGCGACCCCTTCGTTTGCCGAGGGGGACACTCGGGAACCAGATCCACAACAGGAACAGGCTTACGACGCCGGTCGGGATGTTGATGAAGAACACCCAGCGCCAGCTGAATGTGTCACTCACAACCCCGCCGAAAATCGGCCCGGTGACTCCGGACAGCGTGAATCCCACCGTCGCCACGCCCATCCACTTGGCACGTTCGGACGGCGCCCAGAGCGCGGCCATGATGATCCAGACACTTCCCATCACACCTGCGAAAGCGGCGCCCTGCAATACACGGGCCACGATCAACTGGGTCATGTTCATGGAGAATCCAGCGGCGGCGGAGGTCGCCATGAAGAACGTGACGGAGCCGATCAGGACAAGCTTACGGCCGGCGACGTCCGATAGCTTTCCAACAACGGGCACGGCTGCGGTCGCGGCGAGCGAAAACCCGGCGAACAGCCACACAAAACGGTCAAACCCGCCGATGTCGGCGACGATGTTCTGTGCTGCCGTGGCGACCACCGTCTGGTTCATCGTTGCCACGAAAAGGGTGACGGTCAACCCGGTAACGACGAGGAGTTTCTGCCGGTACGGGATATCGACCAGGGACGTAGCTGTTTCCGCTTTTTCAGCATCCCCCGGTGTCGCGTGCGTCGCAGCCATATAGCCGAAGGCTAACGGAGTGCGCCTCCCGCCTCAACGGACCCCGGGATGTTCACCGGCCCTTTCCGTCTCCAATAGCGGTCACATTCCGGTGCGGGATTCCAGACGTTTGGGGGGACACACGTACGCGCTGGCCGCCACCCGCAGTAGCGCATACCTGCTACTGCGATGACGGCCTGCGCGCCGAGAATATGCGCATAGCACCTGTTTCAGGTCTTCCACGGTTCCTCCGTACACGAAGGACCGCACACGAGATATCCAGACGGCAAAAACTGGGGAGAATCGGCTCAATGCGAAGGATCGTACGAAACGGACGACGTCCTCGCCTCCGTATCAGGCCTCGCCGTGCGAGACGCGCTGCCCTGGCTCCGAAGCCGCCACAGGCGCTTACCGGGCATTCACCACGCCCCCCCAAAACCAGAACTCAACGATATCGTTGACCCTCGTCGGCCCCGCCTCCTGGCGTGAACCAGTGGCGCGATGGCTGGAGTACGAAGCCGATCTGGTGCTCGCGGCCGAGATAGATCCTGAATTCCGGCCGGCACATGTGTTTGACCTGCCGACTTCCGATGTCGTAATTGCTTTCGCAGATGCGAAAGATCCGGACCTGGCCGTAGAAATGGCATTGGAACTCCAGGCGAAGGACCGCGGGACCGGGATTATCCTCGTTCTTTCTGGATTGCGAGACGACATGGCCCGGCGGTTTTCGGCATACGCCGGGAGCTGGTCTCTCGTCACGTCACGGACGACTGCGGACCCGGTGAAGCTGACCGTTGTCATTCAATCTTCTGCCCGCGGGATGCCCGTCGTTGAACCGGCGGTCACAAAATTGATCGAGGCCGGGTGGCGAGTGCGTTCCTCCGACGAACTCGGGCCAGGGCCGATATCCGAACCTGAATTCTCGGCCGTTTAATCCGTCGATTAACCCCCTACGGGGTCTCCGGTTTCGCCCGCCACCGTTCGGATATTTCTGAACGTGTAACAACACGTAGTGGAAATCACGAAACCGTCCCTGTGTTCAAGCGGCGTCGCGGATGAGGTTCACTCCGATGGCGGATGAATTATTCCGGATGACGATGTGATGAGTACGAGAAGAGGGAATGATGCCGTCGTACCTTAACGGTAAAGAATCCGTAATCAGTTCAAAATATCGCTCATGCCGCCAGGATCGGGCAGGGCGAGTCTGTGAGTAATCCCAGGCCACTTCGGCTGACGGCGGCCGACCGTGAGCGCGCGAAGAGATCCCGAGGCCGCGGAGATACCGTCGTGTCGCAGGCCACTGCTGCCGACGCACCTGAAGTTGCCCCAGCCGTTCAGCCGCGCCCACTTCGGCTGACGGCGGCCGACCGTGAGAGCGCGAAGAAATCTCGAGGCCGGGGAGAAGCCGTCGTATCGCAGGCCCCTGCCGCTGCCACGCCCGAAGTTGCGCCCGCCGTTCAGCCGCGGCCGCTTCGGCTGACGGCGGCTGACCGTGAACGCGCGAAGAAGTCTGGCGGCGGCGGGAATACCGTCGTGTCGCGGACCCCTGCGGCTGCCACACCTGAAGTTGTGCCCGCCGTTCAGCCGCGGCCACTTCGAATGACGGCGGCTGATCGTGAACGAGCGCGTAAACCTCCGGTTCATGAAAACCGGATAGCGATGTCGGCCACATCGGTGGTCCTCGTCGGCCCCCTGCAATGGCGTGTCGCCGTTGATGGCGTGCTCGCAGGGGCGGAAAACCTCGCCGTGGCCGCTGACGTGGAGGGAGATCCGAAAGAGGTAGATATCCACAGCATCCCGCAGGGCGATGTTGTGCTGATAGCGGTGGACGGCGAACGGCCGAACTACGCCATCGAATTCGCCATGCGGTTGCAGGCCAAAGACAGGGGCACCGGAATCGCCCTGGTGTTGCCGGGCATGAGTAATACGAAACTGCGAACATTTCACACTTACGGCGGTAGCTGGTCGCTGATCTCCGCCGCTGCAGGCGGTGACAGGGCACGTCTCGGAGCCGTCCTTGAATCAGCCGGCCGGGGCATTCCCTGGGGCGACCCGATAATCACGCGGCTGCTCAACGCGTTTGAACACGGAACTGCTGACTTCGATCAAGAGTACGATGACAGCCAGATCAGCGAATACGTGGAACATAGCCACAAGTCCTCCCCTGGTTCGGTCGACCCTGAACAAGGCAGTACACGCTACGATTCAATCTCCTGAAAAGATCCCGGCAGGGCTGGCCCACGCGCCCGGCACTTTTACCGCCGTGACCTGCGCCTCAGCGGTGACGGCGCCGGAACTGTCCACAACGGTCAACTCGAGCTCTGTGCGACGGTCGGCAGCTTCGGCGATAGTGGCGCGCACCGTCAGGTCTCCGCTCAGGCGTGAAGGCGCTTTGTAACTGATCTGCAGTGAACCGGTGGCGTAGAGGATCGGTTCGCCATCGTCTCCGATGTCCCTGTCGGCCCGCCTGTATCCATCGGCCATCGCGGTGCATATCGCATGGCAATCGATCACCGCAGCGATCACGCCGCCGTTGACGACATCCGGCGGATAGGCGGAGTGGTGCGCGGCGGGCGTAAATTCACAGATCGACGCTGCCGAATCGGACGGATCCCAGCTGCTACGAATGCCGAGACCTTCCGGGTTGTCCGCGCCACATCCAAAACAGTGGTTGAAGCGCATCGAAGTCTGGAAGAACAAGTCGATGTTGTTGTCGTCTGGCTGCCCGGTCCCCATCAAGAAATCCTCCGTGATTGGATGATGTGGCATCCGGGTGAAGCATACAACCGTGAATAACTCAGCAGGTTGTACTGGTTGCAGACGCGAAAAGATCCGCTCTTAAGGCGGATCTTTGTGCCGGTCTACTGAATCGAAGTAAACCCGGTGTCAGGCGGCTCGGCGCACCGGCGCCGTGGAGATTACCCCCCTCGCCACCAGGCTCCAGAACAGGCTGTCCATCTTGCCGCCGTCAAGGCGAACGACGCCGTATTGACCCGGCTCAATGGTGACCGATGCCCCCGTGCTATCCGGCACGGCGATCCTCGCAAGGCTCTGATTCTGGACTATTACCGCGGACACGTCGCCTACCCCTCATTGATGGCACAGGATTATCGGGTTCGTATACAGAAGCCTCGGCCTTAGCCGGACAGGCGTCGAACCCGTGTATTTACCACGATACCCGGTGATTTCCTCAGCGACATGCGAGACAGCCACCGGCACGCGTTGGGCAAATGGTCAGCCGTGGCGATACGGCGAGCGATTGCCCGCGACCCGGACGGCTCACTGGCCTGTTCAGCTGCCGGAAATTGATACGCGGCCCCCGCAGGTCATCCGGCTACGCGGCGCCTTCGCCTCCGGCGTCTCCGGGGTTCACGGCCGGATGTCGGGTCCGGGGCGAGCGTGCGCGTGCCGTTCTTGCCGTTGGCTCGTGCGAGGCCGGCCAGTGAAGGCGACGTTTCGGCGACCTTCGTGACGGCGCGTTTACGCCTGCGGGCCTTTTTACTTGATCCGGGGGCGTTGGAATCGGCGTCGATTCCGGGTACTTCGGCCAGGTACGTCCCCGTATGAGATGACCCGACGGATGCAATGAATTCCGGGGTTCCCTGGGCCACGAGCTCCCCGCCGCGTTCGCCGGCGCCCGGTCCCAGGTCGATGATCCAATCAGCGTTTTTTATCAGGTCCAGGTGATGCTCGATCAGGATCACCGTGTTGCCGGCATCGACCAGTCGGTGAAGCACACGCATAAGCGCCGCGCAGTCCTCGAAAGACAGCCCGGTCGTTGGCTCGTCGAGGATGTATATCGTCTGTCCGGTCGAGCGCTTCGACAGCTCGGTCGCCAGCTTGACACGCTGGGCCTCGCCGCCCGAGAGCGTGGTAGCGGGCTGTCCCAGCCGCATGTACCCGAGTCCCACGTCGACAAGTGTCCGGAGACGGTTCATCACCGGCGGGATGTTCTCAAAGTGCTCCGAAGCCTCCGTGATTGTCATGTCGAGGACTTCGGCGATGCTCGCCGCCTTGAACTTGATTTCCAGCGCTTCCCGGTTGTAGCGAGCGCCGTCACAGACCTCACACGGGACCGTGACATCGGGCAGGAACTGCATCGATATCTGCACATAACCGGCGCCGCTGCACGACTCGCATCTTCCCCCCTTTACGTTGAAGGAGAAGCGCCCCGGCTTGTACCCGCGGGCACGAGCCTCCGGCATCGTCGCAAACAACTCGCGTATCGGCGTGTACGCGCCCGTGTAGGTCGCGGGATTTGAACGCGGGGTCCGGCCTATCGCCGACTGGTCTATGTTGACGACCTTGTCGACGTTCTCCAGCCCGACAACCTCTTCATGCTTGCCGGGGCGGTTCTTCGCCTTGTAGAACGTCTGGGCGAGCTTCTTATGCAGGATCTCGTTGATCAGGCTGCTCTTGCCGGAACCGGACACGCCGGTGATGCACACCAGCTCGCCGAGGGGAATCTTGACGTCTATGCCCTTGAGATTGTTCTCGGCCGCGCCCCGGATCTCGATGAAAGACCTGCTGCCTTCACGCCGCTTTTCCGGGATCGGGATTACCTTGCGGCCCGAGAGATACGCCCCCGTCAGCGAGTCCTCTGACGCCTCGATAGCATCGGCGTCACCCTCGGCGATGATGTGGCCGCCGTGCTCTCCCGCGCCCGGACCGAGGTCGATTATGTGGTCCGACGCCCGCATCACCGCCTCATCGTGCTCCACGACCAGTACCGTGTTGCCGACATCCCTCAAACGTTTAAGGGTTGCGATCAATCTGTGATCGTCCAGTGGATGTAGGCCGATCGACGGCTCGTCGCACACGTACAGAACGCCCATCAGCCCGGAGCCGATCTGCGTGGCCAGCCGGATCCGCTGGCCCTCGCCGCCGGAAAGGGTTGAGGCCGTGCGGTCAAGACTCAGATATTCAAGGCCGACCCTCTCCAGGAAGCTGAGACGGGCCTCGATTTCCTTGAGGATCTGGTCCGCGATCGCCCCTTCTCGTTCCGTTAGAGGCTCGGTGGCGGGGCCGGCGTTTTCAGAGCCCTTCGGCCACCGCCCGCTGCGGGCGGCCTCGATCCACTGAAGTGCCCGCTCCACGGACTGCTGCGTCACCTGGATGATGTTCATGCCGAGGACGGTGACGGCCAGCGATTCCGGCTTGAGCCTGTATCCGGAGCAGGTGACACAGGGCCGCTGTGCCATGTAACGGCCTACCTCGTCACGAACGTTCTGTGATTCGGTGTTCTCGTGCCGCCGTTCCAGGTGCGGGATCACGCCTTCGTTGCGCATCCGCCAGCGGTAGGAACGGCCGGACTGCGTTGTGTGGATGACGTCGATCCGCTTGTTGTCCTCGCCGTAAAGAACGGTGTT
This sequence comes from Dehalococcoidia bacterium, assembly GCA_030747175.1. GTDB lineage: Bacteria > Chloroflexota > Dehalococcoidia > Lucifugimonadales > Lucifugimonadaceae. Next base: position 36,310 of record JASLLE010000021.1, read on the forward strand.
TTGCTGATCTTCCGTCAACTCTCGGAACGGTATGTTCAGCGAGAAGTCGTAGTGATCGGAGACGGCCTCCATCACGGACAGTCGTTCGGGCAAAAGCTCGCCGTTTCGTGACCACGGCTCGATCGCGCCGGTGCGTATCGAAAGGTTCTGGTCCGGCACAACGAGGTCCGGGTCCACCTCGAGACGGAAACCGAGGCCGGTGCAGGTGGGGCACGCGCCGTACGGCGTGTTGAAGGAGAAGTTGCGCGGCTCCAGCTCCCCGATGCTGAGATCGCAGTGAACGCAGGCGAATTTCTCTGAGTAAACGATATCTTCTCCGTCGA
>JASLLE010000022.1 GCA_030747175.1 Dehalococcoidia bacterium
GAGGAATGGGCGCTGGAGCTGGCGACAAGTGCTGATTACGACGATTACTGGAAGCACCCGAGTCTGAATCCGAGCCTGTACTGGGGCAGGTATCCGGATGCCACCACGCTTTACGTCGGCGGATGGTACGACTCCTACACGCGGGGGACGTTCGAAAGCTTTGTCGGACATGGCGCACAGGCGTCCGTGCCGGTCCGGGTACTTGTTGGCCCCTGGACGCATGGCGGCGCGATGCCGGAGCGCACCTATGCCGGGGACGTGGAGTTTGGCGAGAGCGCGGCGCTGCCCGACTTCCGTGAGACGCACCTGGGCTGGTTTGACGCGGCGTTGAAGGGCGCCAGTGACACGATTCAGCCAGACGCGCCGGTCCGTATCTTCGTGATGGGGGGTGGCAGCGGCGAGAAAGACGGGACAGGACGGCTTAAACACGGCGGCGAATGGCGGGACGAGCAGGAGTGGCCCCTGGCCCGTACCCGTTTCACGAATCTCTTTCTCCACGGAGACGGGTCGCTGCGCTATGACGTCCCGGCCGAAGCTGTTTCCAGCACGACCTACCGGTTCGATCCGTCGAACCCGGTCCCGTCTATCGGCGGCAATGTTTCGTCGTTGAGCTCATTCAAGGGACTTCCGGAGGGGGCTAATGACCCGGAGTCAGTGCCGCGGGCTGAGACGATGGACGAGATCATGTCGCCGGGCGGATTCGACCAGGTTGAGCGGCCCGACCTGTTCGGTTCCAGGCCTCCTTATTTGCCGCTGGGCTCGCGACCGGATGTCCTGGTATTTCAGACCGCGCCGCTGGAAGAGGATGTGGAGGTGACGGGACCGATCGAGGTTCGTTTATGGGTGTCGTCTTCGGCGGTCGACACGGATTTCACGGCGAAGTTGGTAGACGTGTACCCGTCAAACAGTTGGTACCCGGACGGCTACCGTCTGAATCTGACGGACAGCATCATGCGGTTGAGGTATCGAAACGGCGATGGGAGGCCGGATTTCCTGGACCCGGGTGATGCGGCGGAGATCACGATCACTCTGTACCCGACCAGCAACCTGTTTTCGCGTGGCCATCGGATCCGGCTGGATGTGTCCAGTTCCAACTTTCCGCGCTTCGACGTGAACCCCAACACGGGCGAACCGACAGGGATGGAGAGGCGGCGCATGACGGCGGACAACACCGTGTATCACGAAGCGTCCCGCAGCTCTGTGTTGATATTGCCGGTCATTCCGTCTTAGTGGCGCAGATTGCGTAACGGCATCCCTGCCGTGTGGAATCTACGTACTGGAATACGCCGGGCGCTGACACCGGCATCGCCATTGGCGCGATGATGGTATTGCGCGAAACGTATTAGCAGACTGGCGGCCTACAGCGTGTACTGCGCCCATTGCGGCACGAAAAATCAGGACGAAATCGAGTCTTGCGACCGATGTGGTGAATCGCTGGTGGCGATGGACCCGAGCCGCGCGACGCAACTCGGCATCAAGACATGTCCTGACTGCCAGACGGTCAACGATCCCCGCGCCCGATTCTGTACCGAATGCGGGCGCGACGTGGACGACATCATCGCGACAAGCGCAACCGCGCGGCAACCCCGGCCGATGGCTCCTTCCGTGCCGATCGCCACACGCCGATCGCCGGTAAGCCCTGCGCCCCCTCCGGCCTCAAAAAGCGGTGCTTCCGGAACCCCGGAAACCCGGGGCGATGCGGGTCAGGTCCAGCGGCCCGCCCTCGGGCCTGCGCGTCCATCCGTCGCCACGGACGGCGTTCGTGCCGACCGCGGGCGAGAAGATTTACGCGCTGACGCCGACACCCCTGTCCAGGCGCCCAACAACTCAGGCACCCCGGAAGCGCAACTGCCGGAGGAGTTGAAGGGGTGGAACCTGGGCGCACTGTTATTGCCCTTCGTATGGGGTCCGGCCCACAGGGTGTGGATCGGTTTGGCGGTTCTTTTGATTTTTATCCCCAATATGGGGGCGCTGGTCCTGTTTGTTTACGGTCCTGCCGCTATCTACGTTGGAATGCGTGGCAACGAAATGGCGTGGCGTGCCCGTAAATGGGAATCGGTAGCGCATTTTCGATCGGTCCAGGGTCAATGGGCGAAGTGGTCCGCGGTCGGTTTCGCGCTGCTCGCAATTTCCTTTTTGATCATGCTGTCGAGCGGCAGCGCATAGCGTTCCGTGTTCGCCTAGCCGATGCCGGATCTGATACGCCGATTTGAGTGGGAAGACGCGCTGCCCGGGCTGCGTTCGGACGAGTTCGTAGTACGGGTCACGGACGAATCGGTCCGTGCCTACCGGGAAGCGGTGAGTGATCGGTCTCCCCTTACGCCTCCCGGTTATATCTTTGCCGCCGCGCCCCAGCGCCGGCATGCCCTGATGGCCTCGATCGGTTGCCGTGCGCCGGAACAGGATCCGGACGAGCCGCGAAGCACGCCTTACGTGGGATCAGACGTACGTTTTTACCGGGGGATCGAGGCCGGGGACACGGTACGCAGTATCACCGTGTTCGATCGGAAATTTGAGCGGGGTGGAAATCGTTTTGTGGTGTTTCGCGTTGAGGCGTCTGACGGAGATGGCGCGCCGATAGCCGAGTACGACTACACCTGCCTCTGGGACCGGGGAGCAGCGACGGCGCAGAGCGCGCGGAGACGTACCGCTCCGGATGACAGAACGGGGATACGTGCCCTTACCGGAACGGTACTCGTAAAGGCCGAGACGGTTGAGACGATTGCCGCATACGGCAGGTTGCCGGTGGGACGGCCGAACGACTGGATGAGCACCCACACCAACGACGAGTTCGCTCGCACGGCGATATTCGGTGACACGGTGAACGCCGGAGTCGCCACGGTTGGATACACGGCCCAGTGGTTGGATCTGGTGGAAAAACCGAGTGTGCTCTGGGACGGTGGACGGCTGGAATCCCGGGCGCTGACCCCGGTGAAGGCCGGAGATGATCTTCAGATCACGGGCGAGAAAAGGGAAAACGCCGAAAACGCCGGAGATCGCGTCTACGAGATCGTTGTGGTCAACCAGTCCGGGGTAACGGCGTTCCGATCGGTGGCGACGATCCCGGCGCGTGTCTGATCAACAGCGCTCGAAACGACTGCCCGCGTCTTCCCATCGGCGAGCGTGGTCGGCGGCGAGTCCAGCGAGACGGGCTGCGTATTCCGGCTCACGGATGTCCGGCGTTGTCATGATCAGAGCGTCTTCGTTATCGTCGACGTAATAACCTTTTCGCTCGCCGACCGCGTTGAATCCATACTTGCGGTATAGAGCCTGCGCCGCATCGTTGGACTTCCGGACTTCGAGCGTCAGTTCGTCGCAGTCGTTTATTGCTGCCGCCTCGATTGCGCCGAGGAGAAGCAGCTCGCCGACTCCGCGCCTGCGTTCCGGCTCCGCAACGCCGATCGATGCGATGTGCGCTTCACCGGCCACGAACCACACGACGGTCCACCCGGCGATACGATCCCCGTTCCGCGCGTTGTCGGCGTTTGAGTTGGCGAGGGTCCGAATGCCACCAACCACGCGCTCAACGAGGGAGCTGTTCCTTTCAGATCGTGGCGGTGGCGTCGCCCCGGGTCGCACGGTGGCCACCAGCACGGCCTGGCCGGATTTCTTGATCTCACGGGCGAAATTGGTCGGCGGCCACAGGGTTTGGAACACGTCCCGTTCCAGGTCCGTGAGCTGGTCAACGTCTCCAGCGCCTGCGAGGTGCAACCGGTAAAGCCGTGAGCCTGTGGAGTCCCGCAAAAAAGCGGGATCAGGCTCCGGATTGGAGGCCGTCGTGCCGGTCGGACCGTGGTGCTTCGTTGGCATGGAGAGCGATGGTACGCGGATGGGACCGCCTGATGGCGACGCAATTCGACACGGATTATGACGGGGATGGGTGAATCGGGAAAGACCGGCCCTGCGCGTGCGCCCACGGTCTTAGCGGAGTAGACTCGCCCGGCTGGAGGTCTGGACGGTCGGTCCGAGACGTAAAGAAAGGGCGAACAATGGCAATCACTGTAGGTAGCGGCGAGTATCGATATGAACTGGTCGAAGGTTGGGGCCAACTTCCGGACGGCTGGAAGTTCACGCAGGTCGGCGCCGTCGCCGTCGACGATAACGATGAGGTCTACGTCTTTTGCCGCGGTGAACATCCGATCATCGTGTTCGATAAGGACGGCAATTTCATCCGGTCTTTCGGGGAGGGACACTTCCCGAGCGCACACGGAATATGCTGGGGCGAAAATGGCACCGTCTGGCTCGTCGATAGCGCGGACCACACGGTCAAACAGTTCACCAAGGCCGGTGAGCACGTCCTGACCCTTGGGTCGAAGGACACCGAGGGCGCCGACGGTCAGCCGTTCAACCGACCGACCGATGCCGCGGTGGCCGGCAACGGCGATCTCTACATTTCAGACGGTTATGGCAACACCAAAGTGCACGTCTACTCCCAGTCTGGAGACTACAAGTTTGGATGGGGCCAGGAAGGCCATCGCACGACCCTGAACCCGACGGGTACCGGCGTGGGCGACGGCGACTTCAACACGCCTCACAACATCTGGGTCCACGAAGAGACCGTGTACGTTGCCGACCGGGAAAACCACCGTGTCCAGTTATTTGATCTCCAGGGCAACTACAAGGAGAGCTGGACCGACTTTATCCAGCCAACGGACATCTACATCGACCCGCGATTCCCGGATACGGTTTACGTGGGAGAACTCCGGAATCGGATGTCCATCGCCAACTCGAAGGGTGAAGTACAAAGCCGCTGGGGCCGATTCATGACGGACGATCCCGGTCAGTTCTACGCCGTCCACGGCATCTGGTCGGACTCGGAGCAGTCTCTCTATTGCGGCGAGGTGCTGGAAGGCCAGCGGATCCAGAAGTTCCGCAGGATCTAGGCCGGCAATTGTGTCTGATCGGCCTGACCGGTTGGACGTGAACGGAAAGAAAGAAGGCCCGGCGTTTAACGCCGGGCCTTCTGATTGGGCTCCCCGGGGGGATCGTCGCCAGTGAAATCTGCGGGGTACCGCTAAGAATCTTCGCGAAGACCGGCAAGACGATCGTCGATGGCGCGATTATCAGAAACAGGCTGGTCAGGCTGTGCCCCCCGATACCTGTAACCGGTGCTCGAGTAACGGGGAGTGGAATTCCCCCGGGTCACCCGAATCGCAATGCCGACAAGTATCGCGATCACACCCGCCGCCAGCCAGAGCAACGCGTAGCTCGCGAACTCGCTGGTCACGGCGTCGCCGACCGCGCTGGCTTTAGCGACACCTTCGTCACGAGCCAGTTCCAGCATTCCGGTAGGGTCGCCCTCTGCCTGCTCGACGGCGATCCGATCTTCGATCTCTTCAAGAAGGGCATCCTCGGCGAATTCGGCGCCATAGCCGCTGAGTACCTGTGCAAACGCCAGCCAGATAATCAACGCCGACAATGTCAGACCGGATGCGGCCCAGATCAGGCGTGAGGTCCAGGCTCGGCCGCCGAGTATCCCGATGACGAACAGGATTAGTAAGGAAATCCCGATAGCGATCGAAGCGCCGAGGGGTCCGAGCACGAGGCCAAGTCCGCCACGGAAAAGGTCCACATTCTCCAGGTCATCCGTACCCAGAGCCAACGCCCGCTCTTCACGATAACGTTCGAAATCGTCCACGGTGTAAGGGCGTCCGGTTCGGATGATTTCGAGCATCCGCTGTGCGGTCTGATCCTGGTCAGAGAGCTGTTCCAGGACGTCACCGGAATCGATCGTGATTCCATCAGCGATCTTGTCTCTAACTCCCTCCAGGTCGGTAGACCCCTGCCCTTCCAGTGCGCTCGTGAAAGTAGCTTCGTCGTACGTAACCGAGTCCGGGAAACTTGCCCCGATGGTCTGCTGGACCTCGGTCGTGAGCCGGGATTCGAGCTGTTCAAGGAACTGGTCGATGGGAATGTTGGGATCGGTACAGATTGGCAGGGAGCCGGACTGTATAGCCCGTGCGGCATTTTGCGCCTCGGCCAGAGACCCACACTGCGGGAGCGCTTCCACCTCGGCTCGGGCCTTGGCGACGGCCAGTTCGGTGACGATTTCTATTGCGGCGTCCCGTTGATCCGAAAGATCGACAGTGTAAGCGAGCGAATCCGACTCTTTGGACATGTACAGGGCGACGTTGTCCACGATCGCGTCAATGTGTCCGCGGTCCCATTCCGGCGGCGTGATGTCATTGACAGCGTCGGTGATTTCGTCGTCGCCAATCGTGACCTGGTACGACAGTACGGTGACCTGGCCGATCTTCTCGGTGATCTGAGGTTTGATCAGCTTGTCGAAGATCACGGTCTCCGCGTTGGACTCTGTGAGAAGGTCTTTGGTCACCTGCGCCGCGATCGGAACCCGGTCTTTGAACGAGATGTTGATGGCGAGCGTGTCCGACTGACCACTCAGGTACAGGTTCAGCGCGTCGAGCGTGGTGAAAACCTGCTTATCGATCCACTCCGGGGGCACAATTTTGGGCGCTGCGCCGCCGGCTTGCTCGGGCGTCAGGACGAGGCCAAACGGTCCCTCGGTGAAGTCAGTTGCGGATTGGATGGCCGCGGGAGCGAGTAAATCTTCGACAAGGACGTTGGCGAGATCGATCTCGACGTATGTGTCGCCGACGCCCGAGAAGAATCCTGATACGCGCTCATTCAGCGCCAGCGGGATGGCGAATTCATCCGACTCGCCGCGGACGTAGGGCATGAATCCCGCCAGCGCCAGGGCGGTTGTTTCCTGCAAGTACTCCGGCGGGAATGTCGCCCGCAGAAGCGCGCGAGCCGCGTCACGGGTGGTGGCTGGATCGGCGAACGAGACCGTGGTATTACCCTCGGGAAGGTACGCGCTGTCCACATCCATCCCGACGTTGGCCATATCGTCCAGGGCCACACGGATGAGATCGTCATGGAGCCAGTTGTAAAAGTCTTGCTCTTCCAACTGATCAGCCAGGAAGCTGTCGTCGAACAGCGTGCGGTCGAGACCTGACCTGACGGTGCTGGCGGTGAACCAGACGAGAAAGATCGGTATCAGGAGTATCGCGAGGAAACGGCGAATGACGATCAAGAGAATCTCCGTTGCGTCGATATCGGGAAGGTGCGCGTCGGCGCGAGCCGGTTAACGTGCACGGTGCAGTTTATCGGCCTTCGCCCGGGTGCGGGTTACGAGGGTACGCCCGAACACTATTAGGGGAAGCCGCAAAACTTGCCCGGTGTGTCCTCGGATGACATTCGTACGTAGCGAGCGATCAACCACGTCCCAGGTAGACCATCATATTCGGGATGACCGTCATCTCCAGCACGTTAGCTTCCGGGGGAAGCGTTGCCATGAACAGGGCGGCGTTTGCCATATCGACGGTCTCGACCATCGGCTCGGCGCCCATGTCCCTCCCGCTGGCAGATCGGCCGTCTGCGCGACGCTCCACCCAGGTGTTGCCCGGATTGAGTTGTCCGCAGGAGATCCCGTATTCACGCCCGTCCAGCGCGGTGGACTTCGTCAGTCCCGTCACCGCGTGTTTGCTGGAGGTGTAAGGAGCGGACCACTCCCGTGGCCGATCCGAGGCGACGGAGCCGATGTTGATTATCCGCCCGCCGCCCTGGACCTTCATTATCTTGAACGCCTCCCGGGTGCACATCATGAGCCCGTCCACGTTCACGCTGAAGGTCTCCCTCCATTTCTCGAGCGTCAACTGGTCGATGGGATCGCCCGCGATCACGCCGGCGTTGTTGACGAGCAGATCAACTCTTCCAAACTCGGCCATCGCCCGCCCAAAAAGCGCGATCACGTCTGACTCTCTGGCAACGTCGGTCGGCACGCCCACCGTCCGCACGCCGGTGGCGGCGATTTCTTCGGCGGATTCCTGGAGCCGTTCGGCGTTTCGTGCGGCGAGGACGAGGTCGCAACCCTCTCCGGCGAACGCCTTGCCAATCGCTTTTACGAAGCCCGTGCCGCCGCCGGTGATTACGGCGACCTTGCCATCAAGCTTGCCCATGTTGACGTCCCCCGAGTCTGAATCCTGGTGGTTGATCTACGGGTTAAGGGAACGGCTAACCACGACCCACGTAGGGCTGTATGACCGGCATGACCGTCATTTCCAACACGTTTGCTTCGGGCGGCAGAGTCGCCATGTAAAGCGCCGCCTCGCCCTGTGTCCAGACCGGGACCGTCGGGTTGGCGTCTGCACCCTCGCGCGCCTGTGTCGCCGCCATGATTTCGGACATGGTGTTGCCGGGATTGAGCTGGCCGCAAGAGATACCGAACTCCCGGCCTTCCAGCGCCGTCTGTTTGGTGAGACCAGTCATCCCGTGCTTGGTCGACGTGTACCCGACAGCGTCCGGCCGCGGCACGTTGGCCGAAATGGAGCCGACATTGATGATCCTGCCGCCACCCTGCGGCTTCATAATCTTCATCGCCTCCCGCGTGCAGAGAAACGGACCGGTGAGGTTGATCGAAACGATGTACTGCCAGTCTTCAAGCGATGTCTCATCGATAGAACCTCGGACACTCACGCCGGCGTTGTTGACGAGGATGTCCAGCCGGCCGAAACGCTCCACCGTCTGCTCAAACAGGCTGATGATGTCAGCTTCATTCGTGACATCGGACTGGACGGCCATGACGGTGCCGCCGTCGGCCTCGAGTTCTGTTTTCGCCTTCTCCAGTACCTCAGCCCGGCGGCCGGATATCACGACACTGCAACCCTCGGCAATGAAACTGTCCGCTATCCCGCGACCTATGCCGGTGCCGCCCCCGGTGATAATCGCTACCTTGCCATCGAGCTTGCCCATAGATCGGTCTCCAATCAAAGTGTTGAGGCGCTGGCTGGTTCGGGACGGCCGTGGCGCCGGCCGCCGAAGCAGTTTAGCCCTAGTCGGAGTCGCCCGCGGTCGGAACCGTGGCCATCCGCTCTCCTGCTCTGCGCTGAGCCTGAGAAGATTTTCTCCCGGCCATCACGGCTGACAGCATCGCAAGTACTCCTGATACGAGCAAAACCCGGAACACTATGTGCATCCCGGATACGAACGCGTCACCAGCCGGGCCAGACGGGTTCTCCGATACTGATTCCAGGTCCGAGCCGACGCCGCGGGAGATCATGACGCCGGCCACGACCGCCGCAGCCACGGCTACGGCCATGACGTTGGCCGTGTTGCGCACCAGATTCAGGAAAGCGGCCGCAACCCCGTAGGCGGATCGCGATACTGCGCCCACCGCGGCTGACATGTTTGGCGCCATCCACAATCCGGACCCGACGCCGTGCACGAACATGGCCGGGAGGATGAGCGCCAACGGCGTGCCCTGGTCGAACGTCGAGAAGATCGTCAGTGTTCCGAACTGTAAAACCAGGCCGGCGAGTATGAAGTTCCGGAATCCGAACCGGTCAGACCAGCGTCCCGCGAGCGCCCCGATAATCGCCATCATTACCGGCAACGGCATCGTGATGAGCCCGGCCTGGCTGGCGCTGCGCCCTGTGATCTCTTGCAGGTAAAACGGCATCAGGAAATAAGTCGGCCCGTTCATTAGAAACCCCAGGAACCGCCCGGAAACGGCCCAGGAGAACTGGCTCACACGGAAGATCGTCAAATCGATCATCGGCGAGGCGATACGTGCTTCCCAGCGCAGGAACCAGGCCAGAACCAGGAAGAAAGTCACGAACCCGCCGATGATGTACGGCGAGTCCCATCCAAACCGGTTTCCGTTGGTGAGCGACAGTATCAATATGGTCAGGCCCGCGCTCGACGTGATGATCCCCGGCCAGTCGAGCCGGCCCTTGATGACCGGGGATTCACCACGAACCCGGGCCTCGTCGATAACGACCAGGGCGATGACCGAACCGATAACGGTGACGACGCCGGTGGCGACGAAGATGGCGCGCCAGCTGAAGATGTCCACAAGCGCCCCGCCCACGACCGGCCCGCTCACGGCGCCGAGGCCGATGACGAACATGTTCATGCCGAGCGCCTTGCCGAGCTCACGGGCGGGGAACACGGACGTGATGATCGCCACGGCGACGGTCATCACCATCGCCGAGCCGAACCCCTCGATCACGCGACCGGCAAGGAGCACCGGCAGGTTCTGAGACGTGGCGCTTACGGTCACGCCGGTCGCCATCACAAGAAGACCCGCAAGGTAGACGCGCTTGCGGCCCATGATGTCAGACAGGCGGCCCATCGGCAGAAGGACGGCGCTGATGGTGAGCGCCATCGCGACCATCACCCAGGAGGCAACAGCGAGATCCAGTTTCAGATCGTCGGCGATTCGCGGGAGCGCGACCGCGGTTCCCGAGTTTCCGATGACCGTAGTGAACTGGCCGATCGCGACCGTCGCGAATGCCAGCCATCGGTAAGAGTCACTGGTCGTTGATGTGGCGGAGTTCGTCTCGTGAAGCCCCTGGTCGAATGATGGCAACCGGCGAAGAAGCGGCCGTCCGATTCTACGCCCGACGCCTGCGGTGCGAGCCAGATGCGACCTGTATCCCGGGCGTATACTTCCGCCCGTATCCGCCCGGCAATGAACTCCCGCTCATCGATCGAATCCCGCATGGAGGTCCCATGGCAAAGATAGTGGATCCCGAGGCCATCGAGACGCGTGTTATCCACGATCTCGTTGATTTCACGGACAAGCGAGTAATAGAAATCGGGTGTGGGGATGGGCGGATGTTGTGGCGCTACGCAAGGCAGGCGGAAAGCGTGCTCGGAATCGACCCGAGCCAGGATTTCATCGACGCGGCCCGTGCAGCCGCGCCGGAAGAACTTGCCGGACGCGTGGCCTTTGAGGTCGGCGATGCCGTCACGGACGAGTTTTCAGGGGGACCGTACGACGTGGCGGTGCTTGCCTGGTCGTTGTGATGAGTTCCCGTTGAAGGCGTCGTCGACGCCTTGAAAAACCTGCACCGGGCGGTGAGGCCGGGCGGCATTGTGCTTGATGTTCACCCGGAGCCGGCCGACGCCCGGCGAATACTGGTCCGCACCGGGGCTAACGAGGCGGACGCCGGTGATCTGGCGTGGACGCGAGACTTCGTGGCAGCGATCCGGAAAGCCCGAACGGCGTTGGATGATTGCGTGACGAGCGGGATGTTTGAACGCATCGCCGAGGAAACGTTCCTGTTCCGTGAGTACTACAACTCGGAGGAATCCTGGCAGCAAACGCTGGATAAAGTTTCCGTGGGAACGTTCAATGCCAGTAACGACCTCATGGCGCGGGCACGCGAAACGATGCCCAACGGTCGGGCGGAGATCGTGCTGGAGGAAGACGTGCGCGCGCTCGTGTTGCGGCGAGTCTAGTCTCCTTCCGGCGCAGAGCCACCCATCCGCTGTCGCACCGCTTCGTAAAGAACGACGGCTGCTGCTACCGAGGCGTTCAGGGATTCGATCTTACCGGCCATGGGCAGGGCGACGACAAAGTCGCACTTTTCTCGGACCAGTCGCGACATTCCCGCGCCCTCCGATCCCACCACAAGGGCGATGGGGACCTGCAGGTCCACGTCCGTGTGGAGTTGAGTTCCGCCTCCGTCCAGGCCCACGATCCAGAGGCCAGCGTCCTTCAGCTTGTCGAGGGCGCGTGACAGGTTAACGACGCGAGCTACCGAAACGTGCTCCAGTGCGCCGGCCGAAGCGCTGATAGCGCCGGGAGTGATCCCAACGGCGCGTCGCTCCGATATGACGAGTCCATCCGCCCCCGCTGCGTCAGCCGTACGGGCGATCGCTCCCAGGTTGTGCGGATCCTCGATTCCGTCCAACACCACTAGCAGAGCGCTTCGTCCAGATGCTGTGGCTGAGTTCACCAGTTCATCGAAATCGGTGTAATCAGGGTTTCGAGCTTGAGCGATCACCCCTTGATGCCGCCGTGTGTGCGCTCGTCGTTCGATATCGCGTCGGTTTTCGAGCACGACCTCCACGGAGAGCCCGGCAGCGCGCTCCAGTATTTCGTTTATCTGTGGTCCGCGTTCCGCCGTCTCGAGGAGATATAAACGTTCGACCGGGGTCCCGGCACGGAGCGCTTCGAGCACGGCCCGGCGACCTTCTATCGTGTGGCCCGGCTGCTCACGCCTCGGTGGCAAGGGTACCTGCTGACACTGTCTGTTTTGACATGGCCCCTAGCGTATCTGGTAATCACCCCGGCGGCTGACTGTGGGAACTACCGGTCAGGGTGCGATCAGGACCGCATTTGCTGTTGGTCCGTCTCTGCACTTCCGTGAATCGGCTGAACTGCGATGATTGACTGGTTCAGCAGCGCAAATGCCAGGAGTTGCCCCGACGGCCTGATCATATGAAAGAGCAATACGTAAACGCGTTCCTTTTTCCCGCGACGCTGGTGTGGGAGAGCGAACTAAACACCGATCTTGAGTTCATCAGCGCCATGCCGCGCCGTGACGGCAAGACGATGTCAGACCTTTCCGTGCTCGTACGGGTCACCGGCGATCTTGTCGGATGGGTGAGCTACGAACTCCGCAAGAAAGATGCGCTCCGCGTTGTGGGCGCCATGATTTCTGAACGTGTTTTTGAACTCGATGAAATGGGGCATTCCGCCCTGGGTGAAGTGGCCAACATGATCACAGGCAACGCCGCGACGGCCCTTGAGGTCGCCGGTTACACGTGTGATCTCAGGCCGCCGGAATTTCTCGCGGGAGTAGGCAGAGAGTTTCCCCCCACCCCTGCTCCGATACAGATCAGGGCGGACTTCAGGAGCGAGGTCGGCGTTCTCGGGGTGCGGATTTCCCTTGGTGAATCATCCGGAGTACAGGTAGCCGCATAGCCGGCCTTCCGGTCCACTTCCTCCCGGTTGCCCAAAATATCTGACGTGGAGGCGGTCGGGTCGCGAGCGCGACCCGTGAAGAGACGCCGTGCCGGTTAGCTCCAGGTTCTGTCGTGGGCGTCCAGCGCATCCCATTCGCCGGTCGGCTCGAACATCCCCTGGTGCGTGGCGAAATTCTCGTTCCCGCGGTTGAGGTGTTCCTCGACGGCTTCTTCGTTCAGCTCGATCCCCAGTCCGGGACCCTCCGGCGCCTGGATGTAGCCGTTTTCGACGATGGGCTTGCTGATGCCATCCACAAGGTCGTCCCACCAGGGATTGTCGACCGAGTGCATCTCCAGCGCCATGAAGTTTTCCGTGGCGAGCGCGCAGTGGACGTTGGCCATCGCCACCACCGGAGAACCCGCCTGGTGCAGGGCCATCATCACGCCGCGTTCCTGTGCATAGTCGCCGATCTTCTTGGTCTCCAGTATCCCGCCCGAGGTCGCCAGGTCGGGGTGTATTACACCGACGGCTCGGGAGTCGAGCAAGGGCTTGAATCCCTCCTTGAGGTAAATGTCCTCGCCGGTGGCGACCGGGGTGGTGCAGGACTCGGCGAGCCTCTTCCACTGGCCCGTGTACTGCCACGGGATCATGTCCTCGTACCAGGCCAGTGAGAACTGGTCCAGCGCACGGGCGACCTTGATGCAGCTCTCCAGGCCGATGTGGCCGAAGTGGTCTGAAGCCAGCGGTATCTCGTATCCGATGATGTCACGGACCGTGGCGACGTACTCTTGCATCGCCTCGATCCCGCGGTCGGTGATCTGGATGCCGGTCAGGGGGTGCGAAACGTCCGTCGTCTCGAGCATGCCCGCCGGGTAGTTGAGCCCGCCTTCGATGCCTTGCGCGATCCAGGTTCCGATGTCCATTTTCAGGTAGGTGAAGCCGCGCTCCATCCGGCCCTTGAGCGCCTCGCCCATGGCTTTCGGATCGCGCAGCGCAGGCGTGTCGGCATAGCAGCGCACGCTGTCCCGGAACTTGCCCCCGGCGAGCATGAATGCGGGCACGCCGTACGCCTTGCCGGCGAGGTCCATCAACGCCATCTCGACCCCACATACCCCGCCGCCCAGCCGTGCGTCTCCCCCGAATTGCTTGATTTTGCGGAAGAGCCTGTCGACTTCGGTCGGGTTCTCGCCGAGCAGGCGGCTCTTCAGCATGAGCGCGTATCGTGCGCTCGCCCCGTCACGCACCTCGCCGAGGCCGACGAGGCCCTGGTTTGTGTAGACCCGGATGATCGGCCATCGCCAGTTGTCCTGACCCACAACGGCGATGCGCATGTCGGTGATCTTCAGATCCGACGGCCGTGAACCTGTGCTTACTTTATCGAGGACGGAGTCGGAGTCAGAATAAACGGTCAAGGATCAGTCTCCCGGGGAGTGAGGTGGAGCGCCTCCGTTGAAGGCGCAGCGCTCAATTGTGAGCGGTCAGGCAACGCCGTGCAACGTGTCAGGTGCCCGGAACGATATCCAGATTCAGACGCGTAAATATGACGGCACCGTAAGCGCCCGGCGGGGCCTATTCGGACGCGGTCATACGCTCGCGGAGCCGGGGGAACTTGAGCGCCACGGCTCCCATAAGCAGCGCTCCCGTGATCGACATTCCGACAACGGCGGCGTGCGGGCCGAAGACACTCGCCACAGCGCCGACCATGACCGCGCCAACAGGGAACGCTATCAGGAACATGGTCTGGATCCCGATCAGCCGCCCGCGCACCTTCGCCGGGGCCGACAACAGGATCACGTTTGACTGCATGACACCGAACATCGAGGCCGAAACGCCCAGCGAGAACAACAGGAAAAGTGTGAGCGGAAGCGCCGACGAAAGTCCGAGCGGGATCCCGATCAACATCGATACGGATACCGCTATGAGAAGAGCTTTACCCGGGGAAGCAATGCGTTTTCCAAACCAGGCGACGATCAGCATGGAACCGGCCAGTTCACCGGCGCCCTGGGCGGACCACAGCGCCCCGAGTGTACCGGGGCCTCCTCCCAGTACCTCCGTCGCAAAGATCGGTATCAGGTGGAGGAAGGTGAACGCGAAGCCCTCGGCGGTGATGATTACAGCAAACACGGCGACGATCGCTGGACGCGAGCGGGCAACCCGGAATCCTTCAACGATGGATTCCAGGAGACCGGGCCGTCCGGATTGATCGTCACGTGCGCGATCGACTTTTTCGGCCGCTCCCGCCGGTACCGAGAACATTGCCAGGACTGCCAGCGAGTAGGCGATGGTCGTGCCGACGAACATGATCGGCGCGTCTAAGAAGGGCAGCAGAGCGCCGGCGATTATGGGACCGACGATAAGGGAAACGGTGAACGCGATCGCTTCAAAACCAAGCGCGCTGGTCAGTTCCCTCTCCGGCACGAGATCTGCGTACAGGGCGCGGAGGGCAGGAATCACGGCGGAAGCGAACAGGCCGCCGATAGCGGTCAACGAGTAGATCATCCACAGGTTGGATCCGAAGCTGAAGAGCGCGAACGCGAGCAGCGCGGCGATGGCGACACGGCCCATGGTGGTGGCCCGGATGAACCACACCTGGTTGACGCGGTCGGCCATGGCGCCCCCCACGGGGCCGGCGACGACGAAGGGCGCAAGCCGCGCGAACACGCCCAGCGATACCAGAAAGGGAGACCAGGTGGCTTCAACGATCACCCAGCCCACGACGGTGATCTCGACCCAGCGGGACAGGTGTATCAGGAGAAGCGCACCCCATATCTGTCGGAAGGGAGCGATCTGGAGCGCTCCGGGCATCGCAATTCTGCCAAACAGCCGGGTCGGGTCGATCGGCTGTGCGGCGACCGGCATGGTCGCTGCTTGCTGTGTCATCTCTATTCAGTTCCCCTGTATTCGATTACTGGCGCAGGCGCCCGTTTTCACGGGCGAAAACCAGACAGCCGCCCCCTTCCGATCTGGAAGAGCGCGGCTGGTGGGCGTTTTTCAATGTCGCGACGGTACGATCTCGCACGAGTCGGGATCAATGTGCGAAACACTGATTTTGATTAAGGAATTGTTAAGGTTTGAGGCGGTTTGGATCGGGGCGATACTGCCCTATCCTTGGGCTCATGTTTCAGCGACTTCGCCGGCTTTTTGATCGGCGTACTCCGGCTCACGGTCTGGACCCGTCCCGCGCCATGGAACGTTACGAGCGCGGGGTCGCGTTGTTCGACGAAGGTAAGTGGTCCGCCGCCGAGCGCGAGTTCACCAGAGCGATCGGGTCATCGCCGCCAATCGCCGGGATGTATCACCATCGTGGTTCGGCGTTCGCAGAGCAGGGCAAACACCTGGAGGCGATTTCGGATTACGACGCCGCTATCCGGCTGCGGCCCGGCTACCCGGACACGTACCTCGACCGCGGTAATTCATATCATGCGTTGGAACTCGACGAGCACGCCGTACGGGACTACTCGGAGGCGATTCGCCTGCGACCGGAATACGCGGAAGCGTTTGCGAATCGAGCTGTTGTACACGCAGTGCTCGGTGATGACGGCGCGTCACGGTGGGACGCTGACGAAGCGATTGCCCGCGGGATCGATCGTGCTGCGCTTGAGGAGCTACTGGAGGAGACGGTGAAGGTACGAGAGGGGTAAGCGAGAGGTAGCACCCCAAGGCTCTCGAAGGGCGGGGTCGTGCATTAACGCGCTTGCGGCGCTCGGCCTTCGGCCTCGACCCTCTCCCGCGAAGGGGAGAGGGGGCAAGTATTTCGGCGCGGCCCGGACAAATTTCTGTCATACCGGGTATATATGCCCGTCCCGCTCCTTCCGGGACCAGAAGGACGAGGGACCGTCACCGAAGCGTTACCCGCGGAAGTGTCCTCGGTTGTGGAGAGTCTTTGAACTCCCTCACCCTTCCCCGGAAGGGCAGTCTCCCGGTCCTCTTCCGCCGGGAGAGGGGGCAGTCACCGGAGCGTTACGCCCCGTGTATGGCCTCGCCCTCTACGGATAGCGCCGCCTCCATGAGCGCCTCGGAAAGCGTCGGGTGGGCGTGTGTGGTCCAGGCGATCTCGTCCGGCGTCCCTTCCAGCGTCTTCACGACGCCGATCTCTGCCAGGAGCTCGGTCACGTCCGGTCCGATCATGTGCGCCCCGATGATCTCGCCGGACTCGGCGTCGGACACGATTTTTACGAAGCCGTCGTACTCGTTCAACGCGATCGCCTTCCCGTTTCCGCGGAAGATGAACTTGCCGGAGTTGACGTTCAGGCCCTGTTCTTTCGCCTGTGCCTCGGTCAGACCGATGCTCGCCACCTGGGGCTGGCAATATGTGGCCCGGGGCATGTCCGAGTAGACGATGTCCGGTGTTTCCATGCCCTTGATAGTCTCGGCGGCCACCACTCCCTGTTTGAAGGCAACATGGGCGAGCAGCAGTTTGCCCGTGACGTCGCCGACGCAGTAGATGTTCGGCACGTTGGTACGCATCTTGCCGTCGATCGGTATGAAACCGCGTTCATCCAGCGCGACTCCGGCCGCCTCAAGGCCGATGTCGTCTGTGTTTGGAGCCACGCCGATTCCGAGCAGCACCATGTCGCATTCGAACTCGGCCTGTTCCCCGGCAGCCTCGTAGTTGACGATCGTCTTGCCGTCACGCCGTTCCGTTCCCGCGACGCGTGCCCCGGTTACGTACTTGATCCCCAGTTTCCTGTACGCGCGCTCCAACTCAACGGACACCTCTTCGTCTTCGTTCGGGACGAGGTGGTCCAGCATCTCGAAGATCGTAACCTCGGCCCCGTAGGCTCTGAAGTAGTAGGCGAACTCGACGCCGATGGCTCCGCCGCCGACGATGCCGATGGCCGAGGGTGTGTCACGCATCTCGAGCGCGTTCCGGCTTGTAATGACGGACTCGCCGTCGATCTCAAGCCCGGGCAGGGAACGCGGGCGCGCTCCCGTGGCGATGACGATGTTGGTGGCGCTGAGCTCGGGGCCGTCCTCGACCTGGATGGTGGTCGAGGAGGTGAGCCGGCCTGCTCCGCGAAAGAGTTCGATCTTGTTCTTACGGAGCAAGTAGCCGACGCCCTGGGTAAGCGTGCTGGATACCTTCCGGCTGCGGTCAACGGCCTTTCCCATGTCCGCGTTGAAGTTGTCGAATGAGAAGCCCCACTCGTCGGCGTCCTTCATCTGGTTCAGGAGTTCGGCGTTCTTGAGAAGGGATTTGCTGGGGATGCAGCCCCAGTTCAGGCAGACGCCGCCAAGCCCGCCGATGCCGGTGCCGTCATCCTTTTCGATGACGGCGACGCTGAGACCTAGCTGTGCGGCCCGGATGGCGGCGTGGTAACCACCCGGTCCGGCGCCGATGACCACGAGATCGAAGCTGGTTTCCGCCATTCAGGGTGTCTCCTTTACGGGTCGAATATCCGGCCCGCGTCGAGGCCGGAATGCGCGACGAGGACGTTCGCAACGCAATACGAATCGCAGTGTGTTTAACGGGAGTAATGATTATACGAGGCCGGGGATTCCCCCGAGCCTGATGGTACGTTGCGCGGTACGATGGTCTTGCACTGAATAACGCCCGCGGGGGAGTGGCGAAATGGCAGACGCGCATGCCTTAGGAGCATGTGCCGCAAGGCGTGCCGGTTCGAATCCGGCCTCCCCCACCAGTCAAGTTCCGGCGGCGAGGATTCGCCGATTCGCCTGGCCGTTTATGTGAATGCGTCGCAGGGCGTAGTACGGTGTTTACAGGTCGGGCCGCCTACTTCGGTTTGACCCAGGGGCCGTCATCGTTCCCACGGTGGCGGCCCCGCTTTTTGACTCTGCTTGATGGCCGGGCGCACGGTGGGCGCTTCCCGGCTACAGTGCGCGGTTCTTCTTCAAGGCCGGCCCGAGATCACGCGCTCTGGAATCGTTCCTCGAACTCTGATGCCAGGGACACGGAGTAACGGCCGTATGTGTCCCTGACGATCCAGTCGCCGTCTCGCACGACCTGTCGTCCCCCGCCGGAAGTGTCCAGGTAGGGGCTCTGGTCAGGCCGGTCAGGATCGAAACGCATGGGGCCGATGAACGGATCTCGTTCACGCCACTGTTTCGCCATGACCGTTTCCGAGCGTCGTGTATAGGGTTTCAAATCGGGCAACCGTTGTTTAGCAGGCAGCCTCCCCGTATCTAACGGCGGCAATGGGAAGCGCCAGGAATTCGGTGGATATTAGCGGTCATGGCGTGAAGAAGGCGTGAGCAGTTCTAAAGTCGTCCAAAGCCCGGCGTGCGGCCATTTCGTGAGGGGCCGTCAGCGTCCCGTCGTTATTTCAGGATGGTCACGACCCCGGACGTTCCATCGACCTTGATCTTCATGCCGTCTTTTATGACTGATGTTGCCGTGGCGGCGCCAACTATCGCCGGGATGTCGTACTCGCGGGCGACGACGGCGCAATGGGCGAGCGGGCCCCCGGCGTCCGTGACCACAGCCGCGGCGACCGCAAACAGCGGTGTCCACGGGGGCGCTGTGGCGTAGGTGACGAGGATCTCGCCCGGCGACAGACGGTTTGACTCATCCAGGGACAGGATCACCCGGGCGACGCCGATGACGGTCCCCGCGCTGGCGGCGAGTCCTTTGAGAGAGGTGGTCTCCGGGGGAGTCGTTACTGGAGTTTGAGCACGTTGAGCGCCGCCCCTGAGTGGAGCGTCTCCTCCTATGAAGGGTGGGGGCAGGACGTGCATCCAGGCCGCGCGCTCCGCCCGGCGGTTGGCGACCAATTCCTGGTATTTGCGGTCTGGATGATCGGCGTGTTTCTTGATTTCCGACACATGGAGATAAAACACGTCATCCGCCCGGTCGAGAGCCCCGGCCGCTGTCAGTCGCTCGCCGAGCGCCAGGTGGGGCGTTCTGAGGGATGTGTATGCCCGCTGATCGATGTAGTAGTTGTGGTCCTCCATCAAAACGGTGTACTGCTGGGCCCGGCGTTGCCCCGTCAGGAACTCTTCAATAAGTTCCGGTTCAGCGATGCGAGATTTCACCTCTTCGGTCCGCGTGTTGCGGGTGGTTATCGCGCGCCGGTGCAGGGCTAACGGGCTCTGCTCGTCCGGGGCGTCGAGGTAGGCGCGAATTGTGTCCAGCACGAAGCCGGGGTCTTCTCGCCATGTAGGGAACCCGACTTCGTAGTAAGACTCGTTGCGCTGGCCCCAGCGTTCAAGGAACAGGTCAAGTTCTGATCGAAATGCGGCGCCCCCGGCCGCCCCGTCGAGTTCGGAGAGGAATTTTTTGGCGTTGCGCGCACTGAGCAGGTCGGCGACGGCGGGATGGGTCCCGACCTGGCGAGACAACTCCCAGAGGGCGACCGCAGAACCGACCGACATGTTGGGCATGCCGGCGATGGATTCCACGGCGATCCGCGCGCCCTCGTCGCCGAAGGTCTTCGTGCAGAACTCGTCGAATTCGCGCATCGCGGCGCTGGCCAGGCCCGTGGATATCGTGTGCAACTCGCCGCATCTGCGCCATGCCGCCTCGACCTGATCGTATCGGTCCAGCAGATCAGACAACGAGTCACCGGGCGCGGCCCACTTCAACAGCGATCGCGTCAAAGCCTCCGTTTCCGGCCGGTAACTGGACTCCCAGAGGTCGGTTAACCGATCGATACGGAGCTCGCGATCACGCGCTGCGATCTTTCGTGCCAGTTCGGCGTTGTGCGGGCTGCCTTCCAGCGAGCGTGAGAAGCCGTAGCCGTTGGCGTACATACGCTCTTCGTTGAAAGGCCGTCCGGTGGCGTCACCGCCCCGGTACATCCCCTTGCGTTTAATGGCGATCATGTCCTGCGCCAGGGGCGTCAATGGCGTGGGATTGTGGACCTGGTCCCAGCGCCATTGATCCCCGGCCAGATCGTCATTGGCCCAATCGACCGGGAACGGTGTCCCGTCCGGGCTCTCGTACACGATGTGTGGGGTCATCGGCTCCGGTGTGCCTGGAGAAGGGGATGTGCCACATGTGGCGATTTTCGATGATTCATCGACTCGATTCTCGGTCTTTCGGTCGCACGTATCCCGGCTCATCAACGGGGGACTCGTAGCGCAGCGGATCATACAGGTAGCATCTGGAGACGACGTGCAAGGATTGAGGTGAACAGGTTTGTGGCGATCAACCGGTCAAAGGGCGATGGGGTGACGGCAGGCATGTTCACGATGTCGTCGGCCAGGATCATTACGGCGTTTGTTGCCGTTACGGTCATCGGTGCGTGTGGCGGTTCTGCCGCCGGGAGCTACTTCGACACCGCCGGCCCGATCCTTGATTCCCATTCACGGACTATGACGGACGCAGAGGCCGCGATGTTCGATGCGACGTCGACCGGCAATGGGGCGGTATTCGCTTTTGGTGGGGATATCAGCACGGCCGTCACGCTGCTGCCGATATTCCGGGACACGGCGGCGGCGATTGAAGGAGACATAGCTGAGTGGGATCGCCTCGATGTCGCCGGGATTTCAGAGGCCGCCACGGAGCACCACTCGCTGATCCGGGAGGCGATGTCGCTGCGTCTTGATGCGATGCGGGACGGTGGAAACGCGCTTGAGGAGATCGCCGGCGGGCAGATTTCGGATGAAGTGAGGACCATGTTGGTAGACGCCGAAACCGCCATGTCGGAAGCCAACCTCCGGATAAAAACGGCGCTGGACCGGGTCGATCTCGTTGAAGATTGATCCCCGCGGCGACCATCCTGTCCGTTGCGGTCGATACCGAAATATCACGGCAATCCTCACGGCGTTCGGGGGGCGTTGACGCAGCCGACTCTGCTAGATTCAGATATTCGATGACATTCGATCCCGAAACATCGCCGGACTCGGCAGATCTACGCGCATACCTCCGTCACGAACTGGAGTTGGCGGCGCTGTATCGACGGATTGCGGACGCCGAATCCGATCCTGTTAAGGCCGCCGGCTACGCCCGTCTGGCACAGGAAGAACTGGAACACGCCCACGAGTGGGCCGAGCAGCTCGGGGTAGACCCGGACACCATCCGGCAACGTGGGCTGGGCCTGAAGATGCGGCTCGTGTGGTGGGCATCGCGTCTCATCGGGTCGGAACGGGCTGTGCTGCTGCCGTTGCTCATGCGCAGCGAGGAACGGGCCGTCGCCGCTTACGCCGCGCATCCGTCTTTGAGCGAACTTGAGGCAGAAGCGCGAGCGCATGCCGACGAACTTGCGGCTCTCGGCGGGCCGGGCGCGTTCGACGGCGTACGCACCGCCATCGGGCGGAGCGCCAGTTCAAGTGGCAGCCTTCGTGCGGCCGTGCTGGGGATCAACGACGGGCTGGTGTCCAACTTGAGCCTGGTGATGGGGGTCGCCGGGGGTACGAGTGATTCCAATATCGTCTTGCTGGCTGGTGTCGCCGG
The DNA here is from genome assembly GCA_030747175.1 of Dehalococcoidia bacterium. Taxonomy (GTDB): domain Bacteria; phylum Chloroflexota; class Dehalococcoidia; order Lucifugimonadales; family Lucifugimonadaceae. The sequence goes on from JASLLE010000022.1 coordinate 22,074, forward strand.
GTTATTCGCCGGTGCGTTCTCGATGGCCGCGGGCGAATGGGTCTCGATGCGCTCACAACGGGAAATGTACGAGCACCTGATCCGCTACGAAGAGCGCCTGTTCGACAACCATCCATCCCTGGCCGCGGAGCAGATCGCTGATATCTACGCGGCGAAGGGCATAGAGAGGGAACAGGCCGACGAGATCGCTCGTCAGCTCATGTCGGACAGGTCAACCGCCCTCGACACCGTTTCACGGGAAAAGCTGGGCGTGGATCCGAATGAACTCGGATCGCCCTGGGGCGCGGCGTGGAGTTCGTTCCTTGCATTTACGATCGGCGCTGTAACCCCCGTGGCGCCGTTCATCGTCACAGGCGGCAACATGGCCATCGTTGCGGCCGCGATCGCCGCTGCCATCGCCCTGTTGATCGTCGGGGGAGCTATGGCGGCATTTACCGGCAACTCGATACTGCGCGGCGGATTCCGGATGTTCCTGGTCGGCGCGCTGGCCGCGATCGTAACGTTCTGTGTTGGCAGCGCCGTTGGCGTGACCCTGGACTGAGCACGAGCGGCCGGGGACTGCGGAAGACCGGTTTGGCTTTGAAGCGGGTGTTCAAGCCGCTTACGTTCTATCATTCTCCTAATGGATCTCTCGCACATACGCAATTTCTGCATCATCGCCCACATCGATCACGGCAAGTCCACGCTTGCCGACCGGTTGATGCAGGCCACCGGCGCCGTCTCAGACAGGGAGCTGACCGAACAGCACCTGGATTCGATGGACCTTGAGCGCGAACGCGGGATAACTATCAAGGCGCAGGCGGTGAGGCTGGCGTACAGGGCGGCCGACAAATCCGACTACCAGTTGAACCTGATCGACACGCCCGGGCACGTCGATTTTACGTACGAGGTCTCTCGCAGCCTGGCGGCGTCCGACGGGGCGCTGCTGGTGGTCGACGCCACGCAGGGCATCCAGGCCCAGACGCTGGCCAACATCTACCTGGCGATGGAGTACGACCTCCCGATCATCCCGGTCGTGAACAAGATCGACCTCCCGGCGGCAGAGCCGGAGCGCGTCGCCAGCGAGATGGCTTCTGCGTTCGGGTTTACGGACGATGAGTTCGTGTTCGTCTCGGCGAAGACGGGCGAGGGCGTTGTCGAAATCCTTGAAGCGGTGGTGGATCGTGTTCCGCCGCCGACGGGCGATATGGACGCCCCGCTCAGGGCATTGATTTTTGACAGCAAGTACGACTCGTACAAAGGCGTCGTGGCCTACGTCCGGGCCGTGGACGGCAGGCTTGAGCGCACCGGCCGGATTCGGTTGATGGCGACTGGCGCCACCGCCGAAGCCCTTGAGATCGGGTTTTTCGAGCCGGCAATGACCAGCGCTGAGTCGCTGGAGACCGGTGAAGTCGGCTACGTCGCCACCGGCCTAAAGGACGTCGCCGCGTGTCGAGTGGGCGACACGATGACCATAGGCGGGCCTTCAAATGCCGACCCCTTGCCGGGGTACGAGCCGATGAAGGCTATGGTGTACACGGGACTTTACCCGGCGGACGGCGAGTCGTTTCCGGAGTTGCGGGAAGCCCTGGAAAAGCTGCGGTTGAACGACCCGGCCCTGTCGTTCGAGCCGGAGTCCTCCGCCGCGCTGGGATTCGGGTTCCGCTGCGGATTCCTGGGGTTGCTCCACATGGATGTCACGCAGGAGCGTCTCGAGCGCGAGTATGACCTCACACTGATCGCTACGGCCCCGAGCGTCGGGTATCGCGTGCTTCTGACGAACGGCGATGAACTTGAGGTGGACAATCCGTCGGCGATGCCGTCCGTCCAGGAGATCGACAAGATCTTCGAGCCCTGGGTGGACCTGAGCATCGTGGCGCCCTCGAGGTTCATAGGCGCCGTCATGGAACTCGTGACCACCCGGCGCGGCGAGTACACCCGCATGGAGTATCTGCAATCGGTCGACTCGAGCCGGGAGGACACCGAATCGTCAGCGGCGGCCGATGCCCGCGTTTTGCTTGAGTACAAAATGCCACTGGCTGAACTGCTGGTTGATTTTCACAGCCAGCTCAAATCACGGTCTCAGGGTTACGCATCGATGGACTATTCGATCGGCGAGCCGCGGCCGGGCGAGATGGTGAAGTTGGACGTTCTTGTGAACTACATGCCGGTGGACGCCCTGTCGATGATGCTTCACCGGGACAATGCCCAGGCGCAGGGACGGGAACTGGTCGCGAAGCTGCGGAAACTGATTCCCCGGCAGATGTTCGAGGTTCCCATACAGTCGGCCGTGGGCAGCCGGGTGATCGCCCGTGAGACGGTGAAGGCGATGCGTAAGAACGTTCTCGCGAAGTGCTACGGCGGGGATGTGACGCGGAAGCGCAAGCTGCTGGAGAAGCAGGCGAAGGGGAAGAAGCGGATGAAGAAGATCGGCAGCGTAGATGTCCCGCAGGAAGCTTTCATGGCGGTTCTCTCACTGGAACGGGACTAGGGCACGAGGCTCGCGTGTGTCGGGATGGGTGCTTCGAGAGCCCCGGCACGCGGGCGCCGGGCGTGGCGGATAAACGCGTCTAGCACGGTAAAAGCCCGTGCCCTGAGGCTCTCGAAGGGCCGTCCCCGTCGCGCCGCTAGCCGCTCACCGGCCAGGACTGGCGCCGGGATTCTGTAATCGGTTTGTGATCGGGCTGTGACGGCTTCATCAAGAAGCCGGGAGCTGCCGCCGTCATCCTCCAGGAAAGCCCGGGCGAGGAAGTTGATCGCGATTCGGCTGCGATCCGATACGTCCGCGGCGGCGCAGGAGGCTGGCAATGCGAACCCGTAGCCGTTCCCGGACGATTGATGAGAAATCGACCGGACAGAAGGATCGCGCTCGATTGGGCGTGCTCGGCATCGCCGTTCTGACGGCGATCTCGATCGGCGTTTACAGTTATTCCCGGTCGCGTGCGCCGGGGGGCTGATGGCGAACAGGGCGGATCGAGCCGACGACGCATTATTGGACGAAACTCCCGGAGGCAGGGCAGTGCCGCCGACCGGGAAGAAGGATGTGATGCGCCGAATTAGAAGCGTCTCGGGAAGGCACCGGGTCGTGTTCGCGGCCCTGTCCGTGACGCTCGCGCTGGCGTGTGCCGGTGATGCTGCCGATGCGCCGGACGTCCGGGCCACCGGCGAGCTGGGCTTAGCCGCCGCACAACGGGGTGAGTCGATTTATAACTCCAACTGCAACGCGTGCCACTCCACCGGAAGTGACACGCGGGTCGGGCCCGGGCACGCGGGCGTGTTTCAACGGGCGGCTGGCCGGACCGGGCTCTCGGCCGAAGAGTATCTCCGGCAGTCGATCATTGACCCGTCGGCGTTTGTCGTGGATGGGTTCGCCCCCGTGATGCCTGCGACGTTTGGCAGTTCACTGACTGATCGCGAGATCGATGACCTGATCGCCTATTTACGTACTTTGTGATCTCGGCCTGTTGCTCCAACACGTGCTTCGAGAGCGGCACGCACGCGGATCAGTCGGGAATCAGCTCAGATATCACGCCGGACAACTCATCCCGTCTGCGCGCCTCGTAGACATTTGCTGCAAACATGCCTGGCGGCGTCCCGGCGTCGATGTGATCGCCTTCGAACTCGATGGCGTGCACCGGCTCCGAGCCGATAGCCCCGGCTATAGCGTCCGTGAGTTGAATCTCACCCAGGGCACCCGCCGACGCGTATTCGATGCGATCAAACACACCCGGAGTGAGGATGTAGCGGCCGATGATCGCCAGGTCGCTCGGGGCCTCTTCGATCGGAGGCTTTTCGACCAGCCCGTGGACCCTTTGGACGCCGTTGCCGACCGGATCGGCGTCGATAATCCCGAGACCCGGGATCGCTTCCCGCCGCACGCGCTTCGCCGCCAACACGCTGCCGCCGTGTTCCGCCGAGACCCGAGCGAGCTGTGCGATGGCCGGGACGTCAGACCAGATCAAGTCGTCCGGCAGCAGCACCGCGAATGACTCGTTGCCTATGAAGTCACGGGCCATCAGTATGGCGTGGCCCAACCCCCTGGCTTCTGCCTGTTCGATCACCGTGATTTCGGCCAGATCGCAGATATCTTTGAGTTGCGCCAGCCGGGCAGCATCGCCTCGTTCTTCGAGAGCGTTTTGAAGGGGTATATTCGGTCGGAAATACCCGGCGACAGCTTCAAGCCCGGGCGAAATCACCATCGCTATCTCATGAATTCCCGCGGCCGCCAGTTCCGCGACGCCGTAGTGGATGAGCGGCCTGTCTATGACGGGCAGGAGAGGTTTTGGAACGGCGCTCGTGACGGGCAGGAAACGAGTGCCGAGCCCGGCCGCCGGGATTACGGCTTTGCGCACTGACTGAGGCATAGAGACAGTGTATCCAGAGGATGAGCGAGGTGGCACGGGTAGCGCGTGTGCCGCAACAGGCAATTAAACGGGCCGAAATCTGGATGCGGGGGTCGTATACTGGAAGGTGGTCGTGCTAGGCGGGGAGCTAGCGGTGTCCTGTACCTGCAATCCGCTTCAGCAGGGCTTAATTCCTCCAGGAGGCCGGACACGTTGGTCACTACGTCGTAGATACGGTGTTGAGAGTTGGGTCCTGCGCGGCGAGGCCTTGTGAACCCCGTCAGATCCGGAAGGAAGCAGCGGTAAGCGAGTCACCTCGGGCGACGCAGGTTGGCCTGGCTCGAGTCGTTTTCTACGCGCACACTAGCGTTGTTCGATCGAAATGAAGGTGCACGACCACTCCCAGAACGAGAATCGGGGATCCGTATCGTCCGGCGTTAAGCGCCGGGCGGGCGGATCCCCGAAGAAGTCCCTGGGACAACACTTCCTGAACGATCCCGCCATCGCGGCGCGCATCGTTGATGCGGCGCGGATCGTGCCTGGCGAGACGGTGCTGGAGATCGGCCCGGGCCGGGGCGCGATTACGGGAATGCTCGCCGAAAAAGCTGACAGGCTGGTGCTTATCGAGCTGGACGGCGCGCTGGCGGCGATGCTCTCCGAGCGCTACGCGACAGCAGAGAATGTCCGGGTCATTGAGTCTGACGCCCGGGACCTGGATCTTGATGAGGGCGGGGATTTGCCGGAGGTCGTGGGGCGGCCCTACAAGGTCGTAGCTAACCTGCCGTATTATGCCGCGGCGAACATCATCCGGCGTTTTCTGGAGTCTGATAATCCTCCCACGGAGATCGTGGTGATGATCCAGCGCGAGGTGGCGCTTGAGATGGCGGCCCCGGAAGGGAAGATGGGATTGCTCTCGATAGCCACACGGTTTTACGCGGACACGGAGGTGCTGTTTGATGTGCCGGGAGCCGCTTTCATACCGCCGCCGAAAGTAACTTCATCCGTTATTCGCCTGGTCAGGCGTGAAGACAAGCCGTTGGAGCTCGACGATGAAGCGGCTTTCTTTGCATTTGTGCGAGCCGGATTCAAGGCTCCCCGAAAGCAACTCCACAACTCTCTGGCACGGGGGTTGATCGTCGAGGTGGATGAGGCGTCGGAAATCATCGCCCGGGCAGGGGTGGACTCTGTGCGTCGTCCCCGGACGCTCTCCATTGAGGAGTGGGGACGGCTGTATGAAGCGCGCACGGCGTTAGAGTCGTCCCCGGCAATTACTGATGGCCCATAACTCACCAATCGAAATCGAGGCTCACGCAAAGGTCAACCTGACGCTGGAAGTGCTTGGCAAGCGCGATGACGGGTATCACGACATCGTGTCCATCATGCAGACGATCGACCTGCACGACTCGGTATCGTTGACGCCGTCCGACGACATTACGCTCGCATGCGACGACCCCGAACTCAGCGGGTATGACAACCTGGCGCTGGTTGCGGCGCGAGAGTTGAGAGAGGCGGCGGGCGTCGACCGTGGTGTAGCGATCACATTAGGGAAGCGCATCCCCGTGTCCGCCGGGCTTGGTGGGGGTTCGAGCGACGCCGCCGCCGTGCTGAACGGCCTTAATAGGCTCTGGGAACTTGAGCTTGATCTGGCCGAGCTCGAGGGGATCGCCGCCGGAATTGGCTCGGACGTTCCGTTCTTCATGAGAGGTGGAACCGCACTGGTACAGGGCAGGGGAGAACACGTCGTCCCCCTGGCCCACGCAGATATTCAGTGGATGGTCGTCGTGTCCCCGGAGACCGATCTGGCGGAAAAGACGGCCCGCCTTTTTCGGGAGATTGTTCCGTCGGACCATACCCGCGGCGTCCTGACGCACAAGCTGGCCGGACGTATCAGGGGCGGTGGTGATGCCCCGGCACAGTTCTTCTTCAACGTATTTGAGCCCTACGCCGACAAGGTCTTCCCTGGATACTCGGCGATTCGTGAGACGTTCCGGAGCCTTGGCGCGATGGGCATCCTGATGTCCGGCGCGGGACCGTCCATGTTTGCGCTTGCGCCGAGCCGCGAGGTCGGGGTCGCCTGGCAACTGATGCTGGAGATGCAGCACGGTCTTCGGGCTTACCTCGTGCAGCGATGGGATCCGCCGGGACCCGCTCGCCGGTCAACGATGAGAGCGCGCGTAAACCGGGATTCCGTTGAATGACAATCATCGCCGGGTTCCTCGCTGGCGCGTTGATGGCGCTCATCTTCGTCGCCCACCTGTCGCTAATGTTCGTGTACAACCCGCCGAACTTCATCAGGAACGCCGATGCGGAGGACAACAACCTGCCGCGCGTGATCCTGATGCTGCACGGCATGGCGCTCTTGATATGGCCGGTGATCGGGATAGCGGCGGCGCTCGCCTATGCGGCCGTATCTGACGAGGTTGCCGATGGCGTGTTTGTTGCCGGAGTGCTGGTCGTCGAATTGTTGATGGCGCCGGTTCTCGTTGTTCTCATGAAAGGACGGCGGCTTCACCTGGTGGCTCAGTTCGGCGCGTTCTTCATAATATTTGGGGTCGTGGTTCCTGTCCTCGTCTCCCGGGCATGACGAGGCAGCACCGTGAACGCTGAACGCGGAAAGGCCCCGGCACGCGCCGGGGCCTTTTCATTTGAGCTTTATCCCGGTCCTGTTAATTGAGCCCGTCAACCGCCGCTTTGACGGCGCCGTAATCCGGCTCGATACCGGGGTTCTCGCCGCGCCAGACGAACTGGATCGTGCCAGAGCCGTCCACCACGTACACGGTCCGGTTCGCTGCGGTGTAACCGTCCATGCCGGCGAAGTTCTCAAGCACCGAATCGTAAGCGCGCGCCGTGGCCGCCGTGTGATCCACGAGGATCGGGAAGTTCAGGCTGTGCTTGGTCTTGAACTCCTTCGCGACGAAGAAGTTGTCGACCGCGATCCCAACCACATCTGCGTTGGCGGCGTTCAGTTCCGAGAGCGAGTCCCGAAAGGCGCAGGCCTCGGTGTCGCACACACCGGAGAACGCGGCCGGGTAGAAGGATAGGACGACCGTCTTGCCGGAGTAGTCACTCAGGCTGACATCGTTTCGGTCACTGTCTTTCAATGCAAATGCGGGCGCCTGTGTCCCAACTTCCAGTGGCATATACACCTCCCTGTCTTTGTTGATTTCTGGCGCGTTTACATCGTCGATGCGCCGTCATGCGTTCGTGGGCGACGATTATGCCACGTTCAGGGGCCGTACGGAAATTATCCGCCCCCGTTGACCGCCATCACGGCCTTGATGATGCCGTCCTGCTGCTTCGAGTACATCTCGTATGCCTGCGGCACATCGTCAAAGGTCATGTGATGAGTGATCAATTTTGACGGGTCCACCCAGCCACGATCCATTAGCGAGATGATCTCCTTGATGTCCCCGGTGGGATCCGGAGAGGTGACCGAAGAGCAGGGGATTAGGGTGGCGACTTTGCCCATCCATGCCATGTGTTGGAACGGGATGATCGAGTTCATTTTGATCAAGCTGAAACCAAGCACTTTGCCATACTGGTTGACGTAAGAGATGGCCTGGTTAAGCCCTTCGGGATCCCCGGACGCGTCTACCACGACATCGAGTCCCTTTCCGTTCGTGATCTCGGCAATCGCCTCATGCGGATCGACATTGTCCGGGTTGACGGTGTCCGTTGCGCCCATTTCTTTAGACTTCTCAAGGCGGTAGTCCAGGAGGTCGATCCCAACCACCTGGGCTGCGCCCTGGAGTGTGGCCAGGTTCGTGAACGACAGGCCGATAGCGCCCTGACCGACAACTCCGATTCGCAGGCCGGCGGTCGGCCCCCAGAGTTTGGTGGCGAACATCACGGTGCCCATCGGCTGGCACATCAGCCACTCGTCCAGCCCGCGGTCGTCCGGGACCGGCATGACCATGTTTTCCGGGATGTTGATGTATTCAACCAGTCCGCCAAGCGCGTCCGGGTTTCTGAAGCTGGAAAGCACGATCGCTCTCTGTCCGACGTTGATGCTTGCGGCGCGTGACTCGACCACGGTCCCTGCGATCTCATGGCACGGCGCTCCGGGCCTGCCCGGGTACATCTCTTCCGGCAATACCTGGTCGTAGAACATGTGCGTATCGCTGCCGCATACCGACACCTGCTGGACCTTGAGCAGGATCTCTCCGTCCGCCGGCGTAGGGGTGTCCATCTCGAAGAACTCGAAGGTCTGGGGCGCCGACATTCGTGCTGCTTTCATCTCTACCTTCAACTCGTGTTAGGGATCTGAGCGGGAGATCTAGAATGTGAAGTTCGCGCCCGTTATATCCCCCATAATTCATGTCGCCACGGGGGCAGCCTGCTGACGGCATGTTAATCCTGTTTTGCTTTACGGTGAACCAGAAATGTGCAAACCCGGAAAATTGCCTGTGAATCGACGACAAATCGAATGGAACTGGTCCGATCCGGAAGCCCAGCGTGCCTTTGCCGAGTGGGTCGGCTTTCCCGATAGCGCTGCCACCGAACGCGAAACCGACCGTGTTCTCGCACTCACCGGTGTGAAGGCGCCGTCCCGGGTTCTTGACGTTGGTTGTGGGACCGGACGACACGGGATCGTCCTCGCGCGCCGTGGCTTTGCCGTCGTCGGGATCGACATCGCTGACACATTCCTCGAAGAAGCCCGTCGCGCCGCCGAACAGGCAGGAGTCGATATCGAATTCCGTCTGCAGAGCGGACGAGACCTTGCAGAACGTGAGCGTTTTCACCTCGCCTTAGCTTTCAATCACACGCTGGGTTTCCTTGACGACGAGGAGGTTGTAGCGCATTTTTCTGGAGTTCTTCGATCGCTTGTCCCCGGCGGCCGGTTCTTCCTCAGGCTTGCCGGACCTGTGCACACCCCGAACTGGCCGCCTGCCGAGGAAAGATCCTGGGGCGAGAGTGGATCCCGGTACATTCTTTCCCGAAAAACCTGCGAAGGCTCCGAACGAGTCGAGCGCAACATTGAGATAAACACGGCGACGGGCGACATCATCGAATTCGTCGAGCGACAGCGTGCGCGCTCAATGTCCGAGGTGGTTGACCTGCTCCAACGATCGGGATTCGTTCAGCCTGAATGCTTCAACGACCTGGATGGGTCTCCGGCCGATGAATACCGATTTGGTGTTTTCATTTGTGAGCGCCCGTAAAGGGCGCTGCATCTGACTGTTACTTGACGGAAATCACCGTCTTAATGATGCCGTCCGCCCGGTCGGCATACATGTCGTAGGCCTCAGGAATCTCATCCCAGCTGTGGCTGTGGGTCGTCAGCCGTGACGGGTCCATCCACCCGCGATCCCGGAGTGCGACCATGTCCGCGATACAGGAGGTCGCGTCCACCGAACCGGCGGAACCGGTGGGGATGACCTGGACCTCTTTGCGCATCCACTCCTGGTGTCGGAATACGGTGGTCTCGGTCTGGGTCGATACCAGGCTGAATCCGATGATGAGGCCCCGGCGGTTGACCAGGTTCACGGCCTGATTGATGCCGTCCGGATCGCCGGATGCGTCGACGACGACGTCTACTCCCTTGCCGCCGGTCGCTTCGGCCAGCGCTTCGACGACGTCTTCTTTGTCTGCGTTGATGGTCCCCGTAGCGCCGAACTCGGTGGACTTTGCCAGCCGGTAGTCTTCGAGGTCGATGGCGATCACCTCGGCTGCGCCCTGGTTGGCGGCGATCATCGTGAAGGAAAGGCCGATGGCGCCCTGCCCAAGGACGGCGATGCGCTTGTCATCTGTCGTGCCCCAGCGTCTTGCCGAGTAAAGGACCGTGCCGGAGGGCTGGCACATGATCCACTCATCCGTCCCTCCGTAGTCCGGAAGGGGAATCACGCGGCTGGTCGAGATATACTCGGCGAGTCCGCCCGAGGAGATCTCCCCGGCTGCGTTGCGTTCGGTCAGGACGATGGCACGCTGCCCCACAGCGTACTCCGGGTTTCTGGACTCCACGATCGTCCCCGCGATCTCGTGACAGGGCATGCCGGGCGTGAACGGGTACTGCTCTTCCGGGAAGACCGGCTCAAAACGCAGGTGCGTGTCGCTGCCGCAGATCGAGACGTGCTCGATCTCAAGCAGGACCTGGCCATCGGCGACGGTCGGGTCCGGGGCGTCGGCGGGTTCAAGCTTATGTGAGCCTGTGAGCTGATAGGTCTTCATCTGGAATGTGTTCCCTTCTGAAAGGATGCTGTTCTGGACGGGGTATGGCGTCGAATCCCTTGTCGGCTCGCCAGGCGTTCGCTGGTTATTCCTCGATAGCTATCGCGACCTTGATAACTCCATCGGCGCGATCTGCGTACATCTCGTATGCGTCTGGAATCTGATCCCAGCCCACGCGGTGTGTGATCAACTCTGCCGGATCCCACCAGCCACGGTCGCATAAGCCGACCATGTCACGGATCGGCGCCACCGGGTCCGCCGCGCCGGCGGCGTTGGTGGGGAGGATACGCACCTCTTTGCGCATCCACTCCTGGTGTCTCATGACCGTCGGCTCCAGTCCCGTGACAAGACTGAACCCGATGATAGTCCCGCGCTGACGTACGAGGCTGAGAGCCATGTTGATTCCGTCCGGGTCGCCCGAGGCCTCTACCACGCAGTCAACGCCTTTCCCGTCTGTCGCCTGCATAACGGCTTCCAGCACATCATCCCGGTCCGCGTTCAGCGTGATCTCGGCCCCGAGCCTGGAGGCCATATCCAGCCGATAGTCTTCAAGGTCTACGGCGATCACTCGCACGGCGCCCATGCGGTACGCGATAGCCGTGGTGGAGAGACCGATGGCGCCCTGTCCGATCACGACGAAGGTCTTGTCGTTAGAGATGCCCCATTCCCGGCTTGCCTGGAGGGCCGTTCCGGCGGGCTGGCACATCACCCAGTCTGATGTGTTCCCGCGATCCGGGAGGGGAATGATTTTCTCCCCGGCGATTAATTCGGCGAGGCCACCCGAGGTCATGCCGGCCGCGGGTGTGAAACTCGGCAGAAGAATGGCCCGCCCGCCTACCGGATGGTCCGGGTTTCGGCTTTCCACGATAGTCCCCGCGATCTCATGACAGGGAAGCCCGGGGGCGGATGGATAACTCTCCTCCGGGAGGGCCGGCTCGTAATTCAGGTGGGTATCGCTGCCGCATATCGAGACGTGCTCGATCTTGAGGAGGACCTGCCCTTCTTCGGGCTCCGGGTCCGGGACGGTAACCGATTCGAATGTCCGCTGTCCCGTGAGTTGAAACGCCTTCATGCTTCTCCGCTCCCCTGGCTGGCGCCCGAGATGTCCAGGACATTCTTGATGACGCCGTCTGTACGTCCGGAGTACATCTCGTAAGCCGCCGGGATGTCGTCCCATGCCGAGTGATGGGTGATCAACACTGATGGGTCAAGCCAGCCCCTGTCGCGCAAATCGACCATTGTTTGTATAGCCTCGGTCGGCGTCTGCGATAAGAAAGATCCCGTGGCGATGATCCGGGCTTCTTTCATCATCCAGTCAGGGTGACGGAACGTCGGAAGCTGATCGCGCGGGATCTGGCTAAAGCCGATGATTGTGCCGTACATGTTCACGAGGCTGACGGCCTGGTTGAGTCCGTCCGGGTCCGCTGACGCGTCTACGACAACGTCCACGCCTTCGCCGTTGGTGACCTCTGCAAGGGCCTCGACCACGTTCTCACGATCGGCGTTGATGGTGTGTGTTGCTCCGAGTTCACGCGCCTTGTCCAGCCGGTAGTCCAGCAGGTCGATTCCGACGACCTGCTTCGCGCCCGTGCGCTCGGCGATCATCGTGAAGGACAGGCCAATTGCGCCCTGGCCTATGACGGCGATGCGCTTGTCCGTTGACTGGGCCCAGCGGCGTGCGGAGTAGAGAACGGTGCCGGTGGGCTGGCACATGAGCCAGTCTTCCGTGGATTCCTGCTCGGGAAGCCTTATCAGGTGTTTGCTCGCTATGTACTCGGCAAGCCCGCCGGCCCCTCCGCCGGGGGATGTCGGGTCCGGCAGTACGATCACCCGTTCACCGACCGGATGCTCCGGGTTACGGCTTTCGACGATAGTTCCGGCGATTTCGTGACACGGCGCGCCGGCCGGCAGTGGGTACTGCTCTTCTGGCAGCACCGGTTCATACCTGACGTGCGTGTCACTGCCGCAGACCGAACCACACTCGACTTTTACCATCGCCTGCCCGTCCGCGAGCGTTGGGCTATCGACTTCGACCTGCTCCAGACGACGTGGGCCGGTCTGCTGGTACGCCTTCATCGGGACATCACCGCCGCGCCGTTATTCAGCATTTATCTCCATTACCACCTTGATCACGTTGTCTTTTCTGTGTGAGTACATCTCGTACGCGTCCGGGATGTCATCCCAGCCAACGCGATGCGTTGTGAACTGCGCCGGGTCCATCCATCCCCGGTCCCGGAGATCGACCATCGCCCCGATAGCCTCGGTCGGCGTGGCCGAGCCGCCGGAGCTCGTGGGATGGATGAATACTTCTTTACGCATCCATTCCTGGTGACGGAATATGACCTGTTCCTCCGTGGGGATGAGAGAGAAGCCGATAACGAGACCACGCTGGTTGACCATCTGTACGGCCTGGTTGATGCCGTCCGGATCCGCCGAGGCGTCCACCACGACATCCACACCCTCGCCGCCCGTTATCTCTTCGATCGCCTCGATCACGTTGTCGCGATCCGGGTTGATCGTGCTTGTAGCGCCGACCTTTTCCGCCATGTCCAGCCGGTAGTCCAGCAGGTCGATAGCGATCACGTTTTGCGCGCCCTGGTTGGCTGCGATGTTGGTGAAAGACAGGCCGATAGCGCCCTGGCCCATGATGGCGATGCGCTTGTCATCGGTCGTGCCCCAGCGCCGGGACGAGTAAAGTGCCGTTCCGGACGGCTGGCACATTACCCAGTCAGCCGTGCTCCCGTAGTCCGGCAGGGGGATGACCTTGGAACTGGCGATGTAGTCCGCCAGCCCGCCGCCGCGATGCCCGCCAGCGGATACCGCCGTTTCCGGCAGGACGATGGCACGTGTTCCCACCTCGAAACCCGGTTTTCGCGATTCCACGATGGTGCCCGCGATCTCGTGGCACGGCGATCCGTAGAACATCGGGTAGCGCTCTTCGGGTAGCGCCGGCTCGTAGTTCAGGTGGACATCACTGCCGCAGATGGAGCTGTGCTGAACTTTGAGGACGACCTCGCCGTCCTCCGGCGTCGGGTCGGGCGCGTCGACAAGGTCCAGATTTCGTTGCCCGGTCAATCGATAGGCCTTCATTCCGGTCTCCGATTCTGTCTAGCCGTTGACGTCCATGACGACCTTGATGACCTGGTCTGACCGGTTGGCGTACATTTCGTAAGCGTCCGGAATGCCGTCCCATCCGACCCGGTGCGTGATCAGTCTTGCGGGGTCTGCCCAGCCGCGAGCACGTAGAGCGACCATCTTCTCGATGGCCTCGGTCGGGGTCGGTGAGGCGCCCGAAACGGTCGGGGCGAGGCGGGCTGCTTTGCGCATCCACGCCTGGTGGTTGAAAACAACTGGCTCTGTGGCGGATATGAGGCTGAAGCC
>JASLLE010000023.1 GCA_030747175.1 Dehalococcoidia bacterium
TCGTCTTCGGTCATGACGTCGTAGTTCAGGCCGTCGAGGATCACGAAGAATATCGCCCCCACCGACTCGTCCATCTCCGCTCTCGACGGGCCATCTGCGACGCCTCCCGCCGATACAGCTTCCCCGCTCGATTCGGCGAGGCCCCAGAGCGGAACCGCCGCAAGCACGGTGGCGGGCAACACCAGGTAGACGACCCAGGTCCGTATCTCACGGAACGCGACCCACGCCAGCCAGATCGACAGGATCACCGCCGCCACGAATATGATCGCCGAGAGCGCGATCGGCAGGTCCAGCTCAAGCTGCTTCACGATGAGCAGCCGCACTTCCAGGATGAGGGAAGCCGGGACCGTCGCGAGCAGGAGCCGCCAGAAAACGACTCTCGCCGCCTCCATGCGTGATCCCGCGGCTGAGCGCCGTGCCATGAGCCGGTCCACGCCAAAAACGACGGCCGCCGGGACGATCTGAAACGCAAAGACGAAGAACATAAGGTCGAACCGGCTGATTGCGAGGAAGAGCCTGTTGGCGTCCAGCAACTGGAATGCGGGCGCGGCGAGCGCAACGGTGACGACGCCCCAACTGATGACGAGGGCGTGCCACGCTTTGACCGGGAACCCGCCGCCCCGGGGTAGGACGCGTGCGCTCAAACCTTCCGGACCACGGAATACAGGATTCGACCGTTCGGCAGTTCGGCGCGATCGCCTACGGTGAAGTAGCGCCCGAGCGCTTCGGCGAACCCGTCCGCCGAGTACTCGCCGTGTGAACGTGATCGGCGCAGTAACAGGCGTCGAGCCATCGGGTCTTCGCGGGGGACGAACTCGATCACCCCCTCAGGCGCGACCGACGCCAGCCACTCCAGGATCGAGTCGATCGGGACCTCTCCGGCGATGACCATGTGGTGCATCAGGGCCAACGCCAAGAAGAAATCGGCATTCCCTCGATCGGCCAGACTCTTGCGCTCGGTGTGACCCCAGCCCTGGCCCGGTGACGGGTTCACGAGGTCCATCACCAGTGGCAGCACATTGGTCGGGCCACCCGGATCGGCCCGCAAACGGGTGTAGAACGCGTCCACGACCTGCGGGTCCCTGTCGAACGCCACGACATACCCGGCATGGCGCGCGGCGATGAGGCTGTACGCCCCGGTGTTCGAGCCCAGGTCCCAGACGACCCCGGGTTGCGTGCGCTTGAGAACGCTTTCGACGAACTCCCGCTTGGCGTCCTCGGACCGCTGGTCGTATGTGTTGTCGGACTCGTAATCGGACCAGGAAGACCGCCGGACCTGGCTGCGCTGCTTCGCTGCGCTTGAACGCAGGCCACGAATCATCCGGCGGATCGCACCCCGCTTGATGACGTGCCCCGAGACCTCGGAAGAGGCCTTCGCCGATGCCTCGAATCGTCTTGACAGCGAATCCTGGAGGACGACGTTGGTGAATACCGTTTTCGTCCACTTGCTCCGCAGCGGCAGCATGGCCCGGAGCTCACCCGGGTCCACGCCGTCTAGCGAGGACCGGAGCAGATGCTGGAAGTTCTGGCCGACGTATCGCTCGTACAGCAGCGGGTTCAAGAACAGCCTGCAGAACTGGTTGTACCCGTCCCAGGGCGGGCCTTCCTCGTACGGCTCAAACGAGCCGACGTCTATGAATACGGGCCGGGCGCCAGCGAACTGAACGTTGTACGGCGTCGCGTCCTTCAGGATGTAGTCGTGATCCAGGAGCCGGGTTGCCAGGTCCAGCGTCAGCGCCGCCGCGTCCTTCAGCATCTCGAACGACCACTCGTACGGATACGAGATGAAGGGGATGCGTTCATGCCGAACGACCAGCGCCGGATCCGGCAGGGACGTGATCGAACCCGGAATATCGGCCGGTTCCAACACCTCGGTCGAGACGACCATGCCCAGTTCGACCATGTCCTCGAAGGCCTCGCTGCGGATCAACCGCTCGATATCGGCCGCGTCGCGGCGATTGAACACGCGGAAGACCTGCCGATCCGCCGTGAAAACACGGTTGTCTGGATCACGAAACGAGCCGGGATCGGCGGTCGGGCGTTCAGTCAAGGCGCCGGCCTGACTACCGGTCCTCGCGGTCGCCAGAGCGACCTCGCCCGGTGAGGGCGGTCTTGATCCGGTACCAGAACAGCCGCACAACGACCGCGATCCCGGCGACTCCGCCGAGCAAGACCTGCAACAACATGCCGCCGGCCGTCGGATCAACGTACAACGGGATCAACTGTCGTTTCCTTACTTTGTAGGAGGTGTCGGGTACGGGGTGTCCGGCACCCGAAAGTCACTGCGATCGCCGGGTGGGAATACTGGCTCCACCGGCGGTTCCCCGTTCAGAAACGCCGACGGATAAGGGGCTGCCCCTCGTCGGAAGACAACGGGCCGCGTCGTGGGCATGGCCCGCGGCCGGATGTTATCAACAAAACGGTAAATCCGTGAGATACGGCGTGCCTGCATCCCAACGGGCGACGACATGTTGGAAGAGAGCGGGTACTCGGGATGGATCGAACGCCCCCGTTTACGGTCGACTTCCCGCTGAAACGGTTATCCTGCGGCGGAGCGCCGAGGACGGCGTGGAGTCCGGGCGGGTGCGGGCGGCGACGTTCCCGCCGGGCGTTGAATTGAGTCACGGACCATGATCGGGATGTCACCGGTCCGCGGCGGCGAAGAGGAGCCTGAGAACAGGAAATCGGCCGATGAGAGAAGCCTCCTCCCGGGGGAACCCCGTCCGGGCGACGCTCGACTACTTTGCCGAGGTGCGCCGCTTCAGCCGCAACGCCCGTTTGTACCTCAGCTACTCCCTGCTGTCCGGCCTGGGCACGGGCATCTGGATCGTCATGTTCAACCTCTACCTGTTGAGGCTGGGCTACGCGACGACCTTCGTCGGCCTCTTCTGGATGGTCGACATGCTGTTCCACGGCATGTTCGCCTTCCCGGCGGGACTCATCGGGGACAAGATCGGCCGGCGCAAGGCATTCATCCTGGGCACCGTGCTCTCGATCGTCGCCCGCGGCGCCTTGCTGTTCGTCCGGGACCCCGAAACACTCCTGCTACTGGCCGCCATCTCCGGCATGGGAGAGGGCTTTCACGCCGTGGCGGGCGCGCCGTTCATGATGGAGAACAGCGAACCCCGGGAGCGGCCGCACCTGTTCAGCCTGAGCGCCTCTTTTGGATCGGCGTCTCTCTTCGTGGGGAGTCTCTCGGGCGGGTTCCTGCCGTTGATATGGGCCGGCGTGATAAGCGTCCCGGATTTGGATCCCGCGGCCGCGCGCTGGGCGCTCGTGACGGCCCTGCCCCTGTCGCTGGCCGCACTTTTGCCGCTTGGATTGATGCGTGAACGGCCGGTCGAGCTGGTGCAGAGCTTTAAGGACCTGTTCACGCTGCGCAATATCGTGAACAACGACCTCATAGTCCGATTCACCTTATGCGCTGTTTTATCGGGCATCGCTTTCGGGATCACGGTCCGATTCTTCAACCTGTTTTTCAACATGTCGCACGGGCTGGACGACGACCAGATAGGCGTCTACCTGGCCATCGGCTCGCTGGGATCGGCGCTGGCGATACTGGGCTCGCCCTATGCCATGCGGAAGTGGGGCATGGCGCGCGGAATCATGATCACCCAGTTGATTTCGGTCCCCTTCCTGCTCCTGATGGCGATCTTCGCCAGCCTGCCGGTGGTTGTCTTGATGTTCGTGATACGGAGCAGCGTGTACAGCGTGTCGATGCCGCTCACGACGCAACTTACGATGGCGTTCGTGGAGCCGAAGGAACGGGCGACGACCGCCGGGCTGACCCACACGGCGTTCGACGTGGGTGGAGCGGCCGGGGCGGTGGTCGGCGGCGGGCTGATAGTGGGCGGCGAGTTCATGACAGCATTCAGCGTCGCAGCCGCACTGCTCGCGGTCCCGGCGATCCTGTACTACGTCTTCTTCCACGAGCTGGAGACGGAGGAAAGGGAAGCGGAGGAGGCGACGGTCACGGCCGGGTGATGTGGGGGCTTGATGAAACTGGCGCCCGGACAATCCTCTACGCTTGCCCACCACGCGAGACGGGGCCGCATGAGCGGCCCCGTGCAACCTTCCAGGTGTGATTGTTTCGCATTCGCCGACGCCGCCGGCGCGTGTTCCTGGCGATGACAGGTGCCATCTGCTGCGCTTGAGTCGGAGCCGACGGGTAATGGCTCCTCAGCTAGACGATCCTTCTACATGGAAAAGTTTGTTGTAAATGCTCCATCGGTCATCGCTCTTGAGCAGAGACAACGAATCCAGGAAGGTCATCCCGAGATAATCATCCCGCACCTGGACTGCCGCAGTATTGCCGGCAATTTCCAGCGAGACGATGTCAATCCGGGCGGGCTCGCCATTCTCTTTCGGTGACGGCTGTTGGCTCGACACAAACCCGGCGAAATCCTCTACCGACCACTCCAGCAGTTCGCCTTCCAGGTAGCCGGTGATCTTGGCGTTGGGATGGAACGCGGCGCGAACTTTGTCCGCGCTGGATTCATACATGCAGTCGAAGTAGGTTTGAACCGTGTCTTTGATCTGACTCTCGTCGCTCATTACCGTGCCTCCCGATTCATTTGTACCGTTGGTAGCGTCGTGAACCGGGAGTCTACACCGTCCTCTGGATGCCGGGAGGTGGACTGATCGCAGACGGCGAGTTCATGACCGCGTCGCAGCCGTACTGTTGGCGGTCCCGGCGATCTTGAACACGTTTTGTTCGCCGAGCTAGAAACCGAGGAGCGGGAAGTGGTGGATGCGCCGGTGACGGTCGGGTGAGGTGGGGGCAATTGTTATGGGTTTGAATCAGGTGAACGAAGTGATGGCCGGAGGACGGTGTCGTGTGCATGCCCTTGCCGTTTGAAACCGTTGCGAAAATCTGTTGCACCATCCGTCTGATTTAGCGGTTCCCGGGAGATCCGCTAGCTTTGCGTGTCAGCCCAAGACGGCGCCGCGTGCAACATTATCGTGAGGATTGTTACAGGCGATCCACCCATCATGAAACAAACTCCCGGGGGGATATGCGGCAATAGTTGTCTCAACGTGAAAGGACCGCCAGCGATGAACGCTGGCGGTCCTTTCAGCTCAGTATTGCTCGGTCCAGACTGAACTGAACAACATCTGGTTCCTGAGGTGTCGGCTACCCGCCGCACCATGCCTTGTATGCCTGGTTTTGCGGACCGTTGTCGCTAGCGCGATTTGCAGCCTCGTGTCCCCACCATGATGAACCGGGACCAAGGTCCCGGACCCACGTGTTGTTGTTGTTGGCACGGTCAGTGCCAAAGCAACCAGGATTGTCTGGTTTGGCTGCGGATGCGGTGCCACTTCCGAACGCGACCGAGAAGAGGGCGATTGCGAGAATCCCTACGAATAGCAGCATTTTCTTCATGAGTAATCTTCTACCGTGGCCCTTGAGACAATGGAAACGAATTTAATTCCCTTGTCCGGACCCTGTGCGGCGGGAGCATAGGAAGACGCCCGTCGCTCGTCAATTTCACTCGACTCGACCGGCCCCACATCCAATCTCTGAAACACTTCTCGCTGTACGGTTTCACCCAATCCCCGGCGGTGGGGGCGGGGCGGTCATCGCCTCGCTTACGTCAGAGCTGTAACCGCTCAAACGACACCACCACTACCTCGCCTCCCATACACTGACGCCATAACCGGTTGGCTGCCGTTGGACCTTAGTCGGGCTTTGTCCCGGACGAGGAGACGACGTTATGGCCATCCGTGGCGGATATCGACCCCACATCCTGCGCGTTGACCTGGGAGCGGGGAGCATCGAACGAGAACCCCTGCCGGACGAAGAGGTGCTGCGCAAGTACGTCGGCAGCGCCGGCCTCGGGTTGTACTTCCTGCTGCGGGACGCCCCTCCAACGGCACTTCCGACCGACCCGGACGCGCCGCTCATCTTCATGGTCGGCCCACTCACCGGAACCCCGGCCGTCAACTCGTCAGACTGGACGACGATCTGCTACAACCTCCTCATCCCCTACTCCGCCGGGATCGGTCACGGACACGGGTTCTGGGGCGCGTACCTGAAGCTCGCCGGGCACGAGGGTATCTACCTCACCGGCGCCGCCGAAACGCCCTGCTACCTGTGGATCGACGACGACCACGTCGAACTCAGGGACGCCAGCCACCTGTGGGGCCTCGACACGAGGGAGACCGAGCGCCGTCTCAAGATCGAGCTCGGCGACGAAGAGAACATCAGCGTCGCCTGTATCGGCCCGGCCGGCGAGGCGGGCCTCCCCGGTGCGATGGTTAAGGCGGACCGCAACCACGGCTCCGGCAAGGGCAGCCCGGGCGCCGTGATGGGCAGCAAGAACCTGAAAGCGATCGCCATCAGGGGGACCGGCGTAGTGCCGCTGGCCAACGGGCAGGGCGTGGTGGACGCCGCCGCAGAGTGGGAAGAGAACCTGTTTCTCGGCGGAACCGGCCAGGACGCGCCGTCGGCGCTGGGCCTCCAGAACGGCGGAATCACGCGGAACTACCACGACCGGCTCGGCATCCCGATGCGCGTGGCGGCCAAGAACATGACCGACCCGGCGTGGGGTACCGAGTTCGCACGCAAGTACGTCGAGGCCTGCGCGCGCTGGCGCATCACTTCTCGTCCCTCCTATAACTGCAAGATCGAGTGCGCGTACGACGTGGAGATCACCGATGGGCCGATGTCCGGGTTCGTGGGTAGTCCCTGCGGCGGCGCGGAGAACATGGAGGGGTCGTGCGCCATCATCGGCGTGGACGATCCGGCGACGGTCGTGGTCATGACCGACTTCTTCGACGGCATGGGACTCGAATCCGGCCAGTTCGGCACCATCCTCGGGGCGATGTACGAGGCGTACGAGGACGGCATCCTGACGCTGGAGGACACCGACGGGCTGGACCTGAGCTGGGGCAACTGGGAGTCGGCGATGGAGCTGGTGCGGATGGCCATCCGGAAGGAGGGCATCGGCGCAAAACTCACCAACGGCGTAAAGGCGATGCCAGAGGCGCTGGGAGCGGAGAAGGGGCTGGTGGAGCAGATGCGCAGCAAGGTGCTGGATATCAAGGGCGAGGGCGTCGTGATGCACGACCACCGGCAGTTCTGGAGCGTGTTCTTCGGCGAGATTATCTCCGGCGCAGGACCGGCGATCCAGGGGCAGGGGATCGACCTCGCAAGGCGGCCGGACCTGGGCTATTCGGAGGCGACGCCGGAGATACCTCGGAACCAGAACGAGGCAGTTTCGAAGGTGGACGTGGTCCGCGAGACGCAGTACGCCAAGATGTTCTGCGACTCGTTGGGCGTCTGTAACTTCGGCATGCAGGGAGTCCCGGAGTCGCTCCGGCTCAGCAGCGAGTGCCTGGCACAGGCGGTCGGCTGGGACGACTTCGACATGGACGAGGCGAAGGTGGTGGGAGAGCGGGTGACCAACCTCATGCGGCTGGTCTACGGGAGACGTGGGTTCACGAAAGAGGACGAGCTCGACGTATCGGCCAAACACCTTGAGCCGCCGCCCGTCGGGCCGTCGGCGGGCCAGAGCATCGAGCCCTACCTGCCGGCGATGGTGGACGAGTATTACCGGCTGATGGGCTGGGACATCGACACCGGAATGCCAACGCCCGAGACGCTGGAGCGGCTGGGCATGAACGAGTTCGCCGGCAATGCCGGGCTTATTTTGTGAGCGTGTCGGTTTACTGACTGCATCTCCAACAACTTGCCGGGTCGGTTATTGATTCCGGGACTCAGAGGATTCAGAAAACGAGCACATGACAGACATCCGACGAGCGACAACTGCGCCCTCTGCACACATGCCGGCGCTGGTGGACCGGGTTCTCGAAGCTTCCGAGGATCCCCGGTACATCGACAGGAAGGAGATGTGGACGCGCCACAACCGGCTGGAGAAGACCGACAAAACGCCGGTCTACATTTGCCTGAAGCGCGGCTCCGGCACCAACGCCAATCCGGTGACGTGGTCCGAGTTGATCCCCTTCGAAACACGACTCTCGGAAGATCCGCTGGAGCGCGAGATCGAGCTTCAGCTCAGGCAGAAGCTTTACAAGCACGACAACATCCCGGACGACGAGGTCATGTCCGCGACCATCTGGGTCGGGGCCGTGCGTGCGGCCGCCGAAGACGAAGGGGAAGACGTCGCATCGGGCAGGATCGGCTCCAGCTTCGATGTGGAGCACGTGGACGGCGCAGCCGCCGGGCCGTTGTGGGGCCTGCCGCTCGTCGAAACCCGGGTCGGCGGCCCCGGGGGAGCCTACGCGGTGGAGCCGGCGGTGGTCGAAGACAGCGATCTCGACAAGCTGCACTGGCCGCCGTACCGGATCGACGAAGCAGCGACCGCCGGGCTACGTGAACGTGCCGAGGAGATGGTCGGAGGCCGGCTCCCGGTGAAGGTGGCGACCGACGCCGTGGGCTATTCCCCGACTGAGACGATGATCAGCCTCATGGGTATGGAAGCCATGCTGTACGGGGTGATCGACCGCCCGGAGTTCATGCACCGGATCATGGATTTCGTCACCGAGGGAACTATCCAGTATCAACTGGCGCGTGAGGCGGCTGGAGGGGTCGATTACGAACAGAGCTGGAACTACCGGGTGCCGTACGAGGACCTTCCCGCGGATGCCGATCCACACAGCCTGTCGTCGTGCTGGCCGCTGGTGGCGGCGCAGAGCATGTGCGGGATCTCGCCCGCCATGTACGAGGAGTTCGTGCAGCCGTATCACGCCCGGCTCACCGAGCACCTCGGGCAGAATCGTGTCTACTATCACGGCTGTGAGGACCTGACGGAGAAGATCCCGAGCATCCTGAAGCTGCCAAACCTCCGGCGGCTCCACATATCGCCCTGGACCGATCTCGAACGCGCATCGGAGCTGGTGCAGCGGGATTTCGTGATGGAGGTCGTACCGCACCCGGACACGCTGTACGGCCAAACCCCGGAGGAGATGCGCGCATGGATCGAACAGGCCATGGACATCGCCGGTGGCCTCGCCATCGACCTCGTCCTCGGGGAGATCGAGACGGTAATGGGCAAGCCGGACGTGTTGTCCACCTGGGCGCGGATAGCACAGGAGGTCGTTCAGGAACGGGCGTAAAACGGTACCGGAACAGCAGACGGATCCCAGCGAGAAGGACCGCCCTTCCGCGTTCGGTTAAATCGTGGAGCTGGCGGATTCGATCCCGCGACCAGTAGACAGTGAATCTGACGCCGACAGGTACTCGGATGTACTCGTCGATTTCCTCGATCGGACGTGGAATTATTCCGCCGGAATCCGGTGCCGGAGGCGTGCCTGTGATAGCCTCCGCGGATGGCCGCGCTCGACAGTTCCACAGACGTTGTGATCATTGGCGGCGGGATCATCGGGTGTGCCACCGCCTACCACCTCGCGCGCCGGGGCGTGGCGGTCACGCTGGTCGAAAAGGGGCCGATCGGGTACGAGCAATCGACCCGGAACTGGGGCTGGGTCCACCAGCAGGTCCGCTATCCTCACCTCATCCCGCTGGCCGTCGAATCTGTCCGGATGTGGGATAGCCTCGCCGGGGACCTTGAGGCGGATGTGGGATGGATCCAGGGCGGCAACCTGACCCTCGGCTTCGCCGCCGCCGACCTCGCGGAGTTTGAGCGATGGGGGGAAACCGCTCGTCGCGCGGGCCTCGAGACAACCGTCCTGGCCCGCAATCAGGTCGTCGACATGTTGCCCGGGATGGCCGGGATGCAAGGTAGCTGGACCGGCGCACTCCACCTCCCAACGGACGGCCAGGCTGATCCCGACCTGGTCACCGCAGCCTTCGCCCGGGCCGCGGAGCGGCACGGAGCGCACATCCTGAACGACTGCGCCGCCACGGCTGTCGATACCACCGGCGGCGCCGTCTCAGGCGTGCTAACCGAGCGCGGCCCGATCCGCGCTTCGCAAGTTATCGTTGCCGCCGGCGCCTGGTCGGGGCGCCTGGCCCGACCGCTCGGTGTCCGGTTCCCGCAGCGTTCGGTGCGATCGACGGTCGTGAGGACGGAGCCGGTTGATCCGGTCACTGCCGTCACCGGGTGGGGCGACGGCTTCACATTCAGACAGGACCGCGCCGGCAGGTTCGTGCTGGCCGGCGGGGAGGCGGCCATATACGACGTGGACCTGGGCCTCTTCCGTGATATGCGCTGGTTTCTGCCTCTGGCATGGAGGAACCGCCGCTGGTTGCGGATGCGCGTCGGCCGATCCCTCCTCGGGGACGTGGCAGCGAGCCTGCCCGGGTTGTCGGCGCGTCGCGAGTTCTGGGAGCGCCGCCGAAAGATCGATCCTCCGGCGGACGCGAAAGGCGCGCGTCAAACCCTGGCGCGATTCCATCAGGCGTTCCCGGGCCTCGCCGGAGCAGGTATGGAGTCGGCATGGGCCGGAAACATAGACTCCACGCCCGACCAGGCCCCTGTCCTGGGGCCGGCCGCAAGTGGTCCGACCGGTCTCTTCCTCGCCACCGGCTTCTCCGGCCACGGCTTCGCCCTTGGACCTGCTGCGGCGCGACTGGTGGCGGATCTCGTTCTCGGTGATGAGCCCCCCGTGGACCCTCATCCGTTCCGTCACGCGCGTTTCGCCGAACGCGACGTCCCCGTCGTAGTCGTCCACCGCCGTTGATCCGCAGCCGCCGGTGACCGATCGGACTCCGGCCCACCGCGGGCCGCCATGCCCGAGTTCAAGGTCGAGGCCGATCAAACGACGGGGTTCTTGACGTTGGAGTGGTGGAGCTGGCGGGATTCGAACCCGCTACCTTCCCGACGCTGTCGGGACGCTCCCCTTGGGTCGTTAACCGTCGATACCCAGCTGGCGACACATGTATGCCGGGTTCTTCCAGGACTTGATCAGGCGTTCCCTGACCCGGGCTTCAGAAAGCGTGGCGTGAGCTTCGAAGTGGACAAGTTCCCACGGGCGAGAGTGTCGAGTTGAACGAGTCATGCCCGCGTTGTGCTGGGCGAGTCGACCGTCTACGTCGCCAGTGGAACCGATGTAGTACCGCCCCGATCTCTGACTTTGAAGCACGTAGGCATAGAACATGGGAATTGGAGTGGTGGAGCTGGCGGGATTCGAACCCGCTACCTCTTCAATGCCATTGAAGCGCTCTCCCGATTGAGCTACAGCCCCACGAGCGGCGCTCGACGTAGGTCGGCGCACTGCGTCGAGAAATCGTATCACGGGGTTGCTGTCAGGGGACGGTTTCGGGACGTCGATTGTTACGGGAGCGTGGCTGGTGGATGGAGGCGGATCGGGTTCCGGGGTCTCTCGTCGGATTGTGGTGTTCTGATGAGGTCCTGCTGCCCGGATCGTGTTTCAAAAGACGGGACTCAGCGGTGCCGCACGATGTGACTTCTCCCTCACCTCGGTCCTCTCCGACTGGGAGAGGATGCAGTTTCGATCGGGATGACAGCGAGGCGGTGCGAGACGCGGCCGGGCACAGGCTAAACGCCTCATTCGTTTTCGGGTGGCGTTTTCCGGGGTTCCGGTTCTTTCGCAGAGCCGACCCGCCCGGCTGTCTCCCGGGCTACCAGGGCCAGGAGTATTCCTATACCGACCAGGAGAACGACGTTGATGTTGAGGGCGGCCGCCATGCCCGATGTCTCGGCTATGAAGCCGAGGGCTATCGGCCCGATGATGAAACCGAGGTCGCCAAAGGTCCGGTAGAGGCCCATCGCCAGGCTTGTCTGCCCGGGCGGGGCGAGGTCTGCGATGTAGGCGGCGGGCGCCGGACCGGCCACCCCGGTTCCGATGCCCATCACGATGGCGGCGAGGAACATCATCGGCACGTCGCTGGCGAGCGTGAACAGCAGCAGCCCGGCGCCGGCAAGAAGGATTCCGGGGATCATGACGGGTTTTCGGCCGAATCTATCCGCGAGCCAGCCGGCCGGGAAGACGATGAAAAAGTTGATCGTGGTCATCACGAACAACATCACGCCGAGCAAAGTAAGGCTCATCTCGATCTCGTCGACAGCGATGATGGGGACCAGCGTCTGGCGGGACCCGGTACGGGTCAGGAAGACCACCATAGTGAATAGCCCGACCACGATAAATGTCGGGCTGCCCAGCATCGTTCGAACTGGGGACCGTTCCCCGGGCTGGCTCCTCACCTCTGACGCCGTTACAGACACGGCTTGTGCGCCCTCCCGGGTCCAGCCGGGCGGCCGGTTCGGAAGCCGGAACGCCGTCCACACCGCTGCCGCCGCGGCGAGACCGCCCGCCAGGAAGAACGGCCACGCGAGCCCCCATGTATCGGCCACGAACCCGCCCATGGGCGGACCCAGGTCCACACCCAGCAACAGCGATCCCTGCTGGATGCTCATAAGCTGGCCGCGATTCTGAGGGGTCGAAATATCCGCGACGTATGCCATCGCCCCGGTCATGAACATAGCGGAGCCCGCGCCGGCAAGCACCCGCCACGCGATCAACTGGATGATCTCGGGCGCGAACCCGCTGCCGATGTTCCCGACGGCAGTTATTGAAAGGCCGGCGGACATAAGGACGGTCCGGCCGTACTTCGCTCCAAGGACACCCGACGGGATGTTCAAGAACAGGCGTGAGAAGCCGAAGGCGGCGACGACAAAGCCGATGGACGTGGTTCCGACATCAAAGTCACGTGCGTATTCCGGCAGCACAGGGGCCACGACGCCCTGGCCCATCATCGAGATGGTCGTGGCCAGCGCGATGGCGGTCATCGCCCGGTTCTCACGGAAGAAGCGCACCGTGCGAATTACGACGTTGCCGTCAGCGCCCTGGCCCGCCGGCGGGTCTGTCTGCGTCTCCGTACCGGTACTCACTCGGAGTCAATCGCCGTGGACCCGTGATTGGGCGGCCCGGTTAGCTCGTCGCCTTGTCGGCCACGCCGGGCCACGAAGGTCTGCCATGCAAGGAACAGGGATCCCCCGATCACGATGATGCTGATCCAGCTAATCGACCGGTCGACGATAGTCAGGGTCAGCGCTTGGGTGTCGCCAAGGCCGAGAAAGATCAGGACGCCGGTGAGGCCGCCTTCCACGAAGCCAAATCCCCCCGGGGTTGGGATCGTGGACAGCACCGCGATGGTCAACGCGGCAGACATGATGATGAAGAAACCGATTTCCAGTCCGAGGCTCTCGGCCACGAAGTAGACCCGTCCTATTTCCAGCCCCCAGCCGATTACACCGAGCAGGAACTGCACGGGCAACTGGCGGGCTTTGAAGCTGCCGAGCGCGCCGATGTGTAACGGGTGGTAGATCTCTTCAAGCCGGTTCGGAAGATGTCGTGCGAGGCGTTGTCCGTAGTTCCGCATGACGATGAGCGCCAGCAGCGTGGCAGTGGATATGCCGGCGGCCGCAACAAGGACGTAGACGGGCAGCGTGACTTCGCCCGTGACGAGCAGGCCCGCTGCGCCGGCCACCAGCAGCCCGAGCACGATCAGGACATCCTGCGCTCGTTCGCCGAGCAGCGTACCCGCGCTGCTCGCAAACGAGATGCCGGTTTCACGGTGCATGGCATAGGCGCGGTATGCGTCACCGAGACGGAAGAACGCCACGGAATTTGCGAACCAGCCCATGAGGATGATCGCCGCGTACTTGAGATTGCCCATCCCGGCGACGCCCGGGTTGTCGTTCAGCCCCGCGGCCCGGACGATCAAGCGCCAGCGGATGCCCCTGAACCAGAAACTGGCGTAGTAGAGCAACGCGGCGAAGCCATAGTTGACCGGGTCGACACCTTTCACCTGGTCCCACATCTCGTCCCAGTCGATGTCGAGTACCCGGAAGGCTGTAACGGCGAGCACGGCGATCGCGACGACGCTAACCGCCAGCGTTCTCCGGGAGAACATTCGGTCGCCAAAGCGCGGCCTCCCCCCGTTCCCTCCGTTCCCGGGGGTATCCGCTGGATGGCCCCGTGGATTGCTCACGCGTCGGCCTTACTGACACCTGAACGGTCTGGTACGCCGAGTGGCCGTTTATGCGGGACCCCGTTGCGTCGTGGGAATCGGGCCGGCGTTTTCGAGGTCTTGCGCCACACGACCGCGGTATCGGGGTCGGAGGGTGGTCCGAGTCTGACCGGCCTCAGCAGGGCGGCCGAAGCGCCCATTTGCGCCGCTGCCGAGGCAGCGCTCCTCGCTTCCGCCTCCACGTTCGCCCCTTTGAGAGCGACCGACATGCCGCCGATCTTGCAGAACGGGATCGTCAGCTCCGCCAGCTCCGGAAGGGCTGCAACGGCCCGGGAAGTAACCAGATCGTAGGACTCGCGGTGCTCTTCAACGTGCGCCAGCTCCTCGGCCCTACCGTTGACGACCTCAACGCGCTCAAGCCCCAGCTCTTCGATAGCGATAGCCAGGAAATCTGTCTTTTTCCGTATCGAGTCGACCAGAGTAACCCGCGTGTCCGGGAACACGAGCGCCAGCGGAATACCCGGCAATCCGGCGCCTGTTCCGATATCCAACATCCGGGAACCTTCCCCCAAAGAACGTTCCCGTTCAGCGCCGTTCAGCGCGACAGCGATCTCCAGTGAGCGCAGGAACAGTTCATCGCGAACCTTTTCCAGCCCCGTGATCGCGGTCAGGTTCGCACGCTGCCGGTGTTCCTCCAGCAGTTCGTGATACACGGTGAACTGTCTGCACTGTTCTTCGTTGACCTGGATTCCGGCGCTTCCGGCATATTCGATTAGGCGTTCCAGCGGGTTCTCCTGAGTTCTGCCGGGTTGCTGGCTAACCATTGCCCCGGCATCCCCGAGCGGCGATGAAACCATAACGGTCCCCCGGGTTCATATCTGTGACCGCACCCGGAGGTTCTGTCAGACCACCTGCGCGGGAATCACGAATTCGGCGCTGCGAGTGTTGACCAGTACACGGTTGCTGATAACGGCAACGGTTCAGGATACGCCCGTGAAAAGTGACGTATCGGCTCTGAAGCCGCCTGTAGTTTGCATAATCGGACCGAATGAACACAAAACGGGGACGGTTGGCCGGTCGCTCAGGTTGGCCTCCCCGATTGACTGGCCTACGTACCAGTGATACTTTGGATTTCCCCCCGGAACCGCTAACGCGGTGGTCGCGGACAGGGATCCGTCCGGTGCGATTTGCGCCGTGGCGAAGCTGACATTGAACACGAGACGGAGAGGTGCGGTTGGCGCTTCGAATCGCAGTTTGCGTGAAGCAGGTACCGGACCCGGAAACTCCCGCATCGGCGTTCAAGGTTGACGAATCCGTCAACCGCGTCGTCCCCGCCCCGGGTATTCCTCCAGTTGTTAACGGCTTTGACCTGCACGCGGTCGAAGCAGCTTTACGCATCAAAGACGCCGGTGAGGCCGAGGTCACCATTCTCGCCGCCGGAAATGACTTCGTCATGGACGTCATGAAGAAGCCGCTTTCCATGGGCGCAGACACCCTGGTGCTGGCTGAAGACCCCGCTTTCGAGGACATGGATGCCGTAAGCACGGTCACGGTGCTGTCCGCCATGATCCAAAAGACGGGCCCGTTCGATCTCATCCTCACCGGGCGACAGGCATCGGACTGGGACCAGGCACATGTGCCGCTCGGCCTTGCTGAGAGGCTCGACCTCTCATCTGTCACGCTTGCACGCAACGTAGAACCCGGGGACGGCTCGGTTCGGATCGAACGGGCGTTGACCGACGGCTACCAGGTCGTCGAAGCGCCAACTCCGGCAGTTGTCACCGTCAGTAACGAGCTTGGCGAAGCGCGCTATCCGACGCTGCGCGGCATCATGGCGGCGTCCCGCAAACAGCCGGAACGGCTGACGCTGGCCGAACTTGGGCTGAACGCCGAGGCACTGAGCCCGGCACTTTCGCTCCGCAGATTGTTCATCCCTGAGAGCGAGAGCCAGGTAGAACTTATAGAAGGCGAAGATGAGGCGGATGCGGGCCGGAAGCTGGCCCTCCGTCTCCGAGAGTTGAATCTGATTTAAATGTCTGGAATCCTCGTAATCGGAGAGGTCGAGAACGGCGCGCTATCGGCAGTGTCGGGTGAGTTGCTGGCGGCAGCCGGCAAACTTGTCGACGAGGGCGTTAGCGGAGGGGTGAGCCTCGCCCTCATGGGCGATGACCTGACAGGTATCACGGCGGCACACGCGCCCGGCGCAGACCGCGTGATCTTGATGTCAAATCCCGCCCTGAAAGATGGCGGGACCGGCGGCTACGACGCCCCGGTCCTGGCGGCCGCCGCTCTCAACGAAAGCACGTCCCCCGACGTGATCCTGTTTGCAAAGACCGACTTCGGCGCCGTTACCGGACCACGCCTGGCCTTCAAGCTGGGGGTTCCGGTGGCGCAGGACTGCGTCGACGTAGCGCTCGATTCCGAGACGGGCCGGGTCGCGGTCACGAGGCCCGTGTTTGGCGGCAACGCGCTGGCCGTATACGGATTCAACGGCGATGGCGCCCAGATAGCGACCATAAGGCCGGGCGTGTTTGATCCTATCGAAGGCGAGGGGTCCGGCACGGTCGAGGAATTCGACGTATCCGCCGCGGTCGCCGCGGTGCGCACTACCCTGGTCGAGACCGTGCTCCAGGAGAGCGAAGGCGTGCGGCTTGAAGATGCAGACGTCATCATCTCCGGCGGACGGGGACTGGGCGGACCGGAACCATTTGAACAGCTCCAGGAACTCGCTAACATCCTTGGCGGAGCGGTCGGCGCGTCACGCGCTGCCTGCGATGCGGGGTGGGTCGATCACAGCTACCAGATCGGATTGACCGGAAAGAGCGTCAACCCGACCGTTTACGTAAGCATCGGTATCTCGGGCGCGTCGCAACACATGGCGGGCCTGTCCGGCGCACGCAACATCGTCGCCATCAACAAGGACGGCGACGCCAACATTTTCAAGTCAGCCAGGTTCGGAGTCGTGGGCGACTGGGAGAAGGTCCTCCCTGCATTTACGGCTACCGTTCGGGATCTCGCGGGTTAGGCGCCGCGGGCCCACATGATTGGTTAACCTCTCAACTACGGCGGGTGGGGCATCTGGCTTCCGCTCGCCGAAGACACTCGAAAGGTAGGGTGGCGATTTGGACCGCGAATTCGGTTTGGATATCGACGCCATCGTCGGGCACATCGACAGCGCTCCGACGCTATCGTTCTTCTTCCCGCGTCTGAGGCGTTCACTCGTCGTGGACATGAGGCAGGGTCCCGAAGATGGGCCATTCATCAGGGTGCTGCCGATGGCACGCGGGCTGCATGAGCGGCTTCGCAGCATCAAGCGAGCACGTCCGCATCTCCCGAAGGCGACCGAGATAGTCGCCATCCCGTGGCCGATCTATGTCGAGAACATGGTGCGATCCGGTGTCTGGGCGAGAATGATCAAGCGCATCGAGTCCACGGGATCGGCCGACGCCGTGGCCGCGGCAGAGGCGGCGTTGATGGAGCTCCGGGCGATGGAGAGCCAGGAGTTGACGGCGCTGATCCGCGGCGGCCAGTACGAGACGATATGGACACGAGAATCCAGCTAGGATCTGCTCCCGGATAGCGCTGAATTAACAAAGAGACCGGTCCCAATCAGGACCGGTCTCTTTGTTTGTCCGTGTGACCCGGACTGAGCGGCGCGATTCAGTGCGCCTCCCCGGCGGTCACTCCCGAAACGTGCGGCGTGATCTCGCGGCCCCATTCACCCGACCGGTTGCGCTTGTTACAACGCGGGTGGTCGGGACACGAAATCCCCGGGCAGCTACTCCTGCGGAGCGAACGCCGCCGAGACGTGCCTTCGCTGGATCTTGCCCGTCGCTGTTCTCGGCAGAGAGTCGGCGATGTAGATGCGTTCCGGCACCTTGAAGTCAGCCATCTGTCCGCGCAGAAAGGACTGAATGTCGCCCTCTCCGGCATCGCCGGAAAGTACCACCGCTGCTTGAACGATCTCGCCGTACTTAACGTCCGGGACCGCAAAACAGACCGCCTCGGCAACAGCCGGGTGGTCCAACAGAGCGGCATCGACCTCCAGCGGCGAGATCTTCTCGCCTCCGCGGTTGATCAGTTCCTTCAATCGGCCGGTCAGGGTTAGCCGGCCATCGGCGTCCATCATTCCCTGGTCGCCGGTACGGAACCAGCCGTCGGTGAACGCCTCGGCGTTGGCCTCCGGGTTGTTGTTGTAGCCGTGGGTCACGTTTTCGCCACGGATCACGACCTCCGCCCGATCGCCCAGAGCGACCATCTTCCCGGCTTCGTCCATGATGCTGATCTCGACGCCGGTTCCCATGCCGACCGAGCCGGGCACACGGTCTCCGGGCGGGAGCAGGTTGGAGGACATCTGGTGGGCGGCCTCGGTCATGCCGTAAGCCTCGAGCACTGGGGCGCCGAATCGAGCCTCAAGCTCTTCAAAGACCGACGGCACGAGCGCTGCGCTACAGGAGCGGATCAACCTGAACGACTCCCTGGGGGCGTTGTCGTCGTCGGCCCGCATCAGGAGAATCTGGTGGATCGTCGGCACCGCGGAGTACCAGGTCGCGTTCGTCGCCGCCTGGTCGCGCCAGAATGTGCTCGCGGAGAAGCGGGAGGGGACCACGATCGAACCGCCAGAGTTCAACGTGGACAGGGCGACGCCGATCAGGCCGTGCACGTGGAAGAGCGGCATCACCACCATCGCAATGTCGTCAGGCGTCAGCGCGTAGGTGTTCTTGATGTTGCCGAGGGATGTCAGGAGGTTCTTGTGCGTTAACGGCACGCCCTTGGGCCGGCTGGTCGTGCCAGAGGTGTGGAGGAACAGCGCGACGTCATCCGGGGACGGCGGCGCGACGTCTTTCGTGAGCGTCAACTCGCTGCCATCGCGTGCGATGACGACATGGGCGCCGGTGGAGGATGCGTCCATCGTCGGGACGCCGAGCTGGTTCGCGGACTCGCGTCCGGCGTGATCGCCCGGTGGAACGATCGCCAGTTGTGCGTCTGCGTCCTCCATGAAGAACTTGAACTCGTCGACCGTGTAAGCGGAATTGAGAGGGGCGGCAATAGCGCCGGCCCGTGTCACCGCCAGGAAGGTGACCATGAACTCGAGATTGTTTGCCAGGACGATCGATACCGGACGCCCGGCTTCGACACCGGCGGCGGCCAGAACGCCTGCCACGCGCTCGATCTCGTCGGAGAGCGCCGCGTAACTGAGCGTCGGCCCCTCGGGGATCACGATGGCGTTATCGGATGGGGCGTTGGGGGTGAGTACCTGGGCGAGGGTGGTCACGTTTTGCAATTCCTGACTGGCGAACTGTTCCCGGGATTGTTGAGAGTCCGAATCCGGTGGGATTTTCGAAGGAGGCTGATGCGCTGGAAGAGAGCAGCGCGGCCAATCGTATGTCATCCTTTGCCCCGACGAAAGGTGGTCGCCAGATACGACCGCTAGCGGAACCTGAAAAACGAGCCACCCTGACCGGGGATCGAGACGACTTCGCTAATGCCACAAAAACCGGAACGACCAAACATCCTGGTGATCATCACGGACCAGCAGCGCGCCGATACGATGGCCCCCTACGGGAACGACTGGATCGAGACGCCGCACATGAACGCCCTGGCGGCCGGATCATTCGTTTTCCAGAACGCCTACGTGACACAGCCGGTCTGCACGCCGTCCCGGTCCAGCATGCTCACCGGAACCTACCCGCATACGAACGGCCTCGTCCGAAACAACATCGCCCTGACGCCCGATACGCTGTCGATCGCCGAGATGGTGTCTTCGGAGTACCGCCGCGTTCATTACGGCAAGTGGCATCTCGGCAACGATGCAGAGGCGCAGCACGGCTTCCAGGATTGGATCAGCACGGGGCATGTCGCCCCCGGTCCGGACGGTGCGGGGCTGTCCGACTACCACAGGTGGCTTGAAGAGCAGGGCGTGGAACTTCCGGAGCACTACGTTCGGCCGGGCGGCGACGGGGCCGGCTCAAAACGTGCCGTGGCGCAGGCGAACCTCCCCGAAGAGTTGACGCAGGCCGCCTTCGTGGGCGACATCACGACGAAGTTCCTGCGTGAAGAGTCGGACGAACCATTCCTGCTCTTTACCAACTTCTTCGAACCGCACCCGCCGTATTCAGGGCCCCTCGGGGACCTCTACGATCCCGCCACGCTTCCGGTCGGACCGGATTTCATGCGGTCTCCTGAAGGCCATTCGCTATTCAATCGCTCCCGGTCTGAGTTCTACCTGGCGGGTGAACACCGTGAGGATTCGGTCGCCGGCTGCGACCATCACGATCTTCATGGCGAACCCGGCTGGCGGGCGCTCCGGGCCAACTACATGGCGAACATCACGCTGGTGGACCGGCAGGTGGGCCGAATCCTGGAGGCGCTGGAGGAGTCGGGCCACGCCGACGACACGATCGTGGTGTTCACAAGCGACCACGGCGACATGCTCGGCGACCACGGTCTGCTGGAGAAGCGGGCGTTTTACGACGGCTCGGCACGGGTGCCTCTGCTGGTCAGAGTCCCCTGGATGTCCGAAGGCCAGACACCGATACCCGGGAGCGTGGGCCATATCGATCTCGTACCCACCCTGCTGGACCTGATCGGCGAGTCAATTCCCGGCCACCTCCAGGGTGAGAGCAAGGCCGCTGTGTTGCGCGGGGAGTCGACACTGGAGAACAACGACGTGTTCGTGCAGTGGAACGGTCGCGGCGATCGCGATCTCGGCACTCCGACCATCAACGAAATGATCGCTCTCCCGCGCCGCACCATCGTCAGCGGCGATCGATGGAAGCTGAACCTCTGTGAGGGCGACACTGGCGAGCTTTTCGATCTGACAGCGGACCCGCACGAGCTAACAAACCTGTTTGGCGACCCGGCGCAGAGCGAACGGGTACAGGCGATGACGTCGCGGTTACGGGCGTGGCAGGAAGAGACGGGGGACACGGCGCCACTGCCGGCGATTTAGGGGGGGGCCAGCGTCCGAGTGGTTGTTGTGAGCTCAGCGTGGGTCGTTGCGATGCACACGCGCTTTGACGGGGCCATCGGTCGCCCGATCTGATGTGCCGGAGTGCAAACCGGGAGATTCCTCGCGTGCGGGCTTCGGAATGGGCATATATGCCCGGAATGACAGTGTGGCCGTCATGCACAGCGAAAACGCCCGTGTCCGCGTTGACCCTGCTGTCCGGCTCCGGTAGAGTCGGTCGCCACTTGGACAACTGGATATTCGTCCGACCCGGTGCCCCGTGACCTCTGGTCAGGGGAGAATAGGGAAGGCGGTGAAAAGCCGCCGCGGAAGCGCCACTGTAAATCGGGATTCACTTCCCGAAAGCCAGGAGACCTGCCTGGTTGGACGACGGACTGCTCCTCGCTCACCAGGGGGTCCGTCGGCAGTGAATCTCAATCAGAATCACCGTCGCCATCGGCTTTGCCGCCTTGACCCCAGCGAGTATTCGCTGGGGTTTTTTGTTCCAGAACTGGAACGGGCTGAAGCCAGCTCGATGAGGCCGCCGAAAGGCGCGTCGCCGGGTCTCCCATTTAGCGAAACGTTGAAGGGAAACCTGATCGGACATGGCGCTCGTACTCGTGACCCGGCTCAGACCGCCGCGTGAGGCTGCGCTCGGCACACGCCTGGTCGCCGGGCTCGGAGTGCTCGTGGTCCTGCTGGCCGCCGTGGTTCTCGTGTCCTTGAGCACCGGGCCTCTCGACATCCCCGTTTCGCACGTCCTGGCGATCATCGCCGAGCCTCTCGGGGTCCACCTGGCGGACTACGACCGCACCGAAGAGCTGGTGGTCAAGCAGATCCGCATGCCGCGCATCGTCGTGGGCGCGCTGGTCGGCATGGCGCTCGGGGTGGCGGGAACGACGATGCAGGCGCTGTTCCGCAACCCGCTCGCCGACCCGGGGACGATCGGTGTTGCGTCCGGCGGCGCGGCGGCGGCGGTGGTCGCCATCGCCACCGGCGCATCGACCCTCTTCTTCCTCGCCCTGCCCCTCTTCGCCCTCGCCGGCGCGATCGGGACGGCGTTTCTTGTCTATGCGATCGCGATCGCCAGCGGCCGGTTTTCCGTTGCGACGCTGATCCTCGCCGGGGTCGCCGTGAGCGCGTTCATGGGCGCGTTGATCTCGCTCATCATCATCGCCGTCCCGGAGCGCGACACGCTACGTGGAATCCTGTTCTGGCTCGCCGGCGGTTTGGACTCCCGATCCTGGGATCACGTCTGGCTTTCAGGCCCGTTAATCCTGGCCGGGGGCGGGGTGATCATCGCCTTCGCCCGGGATCTGAACCTGCTCATGATGGGCGATGACGACGCCGGGACGTTGGGCGTCAACGTCCGCGTCATGCGGCCCGTGTTGCTGACGGCGGCGTCCATCATCACCGGCGTCGCCGTTGCGGTCAGCGGCATGATCGCTTTCGTCGGCCTGATCGTTCCCCACATGCTCCGACTGATCTTGGGACCGGACAACCGTGTCCTCGTGCCGTTAAGCGCCCTGGGCGGAGCGGTATTTGTCGTCCTCGCAGACGAGATCGCCCGCAGCGTAGTAGCGCCAGCCGAGATACGCGTCGGCATCGTTACCAGCTTCATAGGCGCGCCCTTCTTCCTGTTCTTGCTGCTGCGACACAGCCGACGAGTGAACTCGTTGTGAATCAAACCTTGAAAGGGAAAACCTTGCCCACAGGGATTCTTGAACAATTGAAATCCGGGAGCCACACGCCGGTTAGGGCCTGCCTGGCGATGGCGATGGCCGCCTGGCTACTGGCGGTAATGTTCCTGCTCGCAGCCTGTAGCTCGGAAGTTGTCACAGGGCAGCAGGTCGTCTCGACAGCGATCCCGGCGACACCAACGCCGGTGCCGACAGCGACGCCGGACCCCGCGGACGCGCTTGCGAACGTTGAGGGCATCGTTGACCCGGCCAATCGCGGCTGGCCGCGCGTGATAGAAGCGCTCAACGGCCGCGTCACGATCGACGAACAGCCGCAACGCATCGTCACCATCTCGCTCGGTCACGACGAGGTGACCTACGCACTGGTGCCGCGTGACCGGGTCGTCGCCGCCAACATCTACACGCAAAGCGCGGATCAGTCCAACGTCGCGCATCTCGCCGCGGGTCTTCCCGAGATCACGTCGGACGCCGAGGTGATCGTCGCCCAGTCCCCGGATATCGTGATCGCCTCGCCGTTCACCTCACTTGAGCTGATTGACGCCCTGGAGCGTGTCGGCCTGACGGTGTTGCAGACCGATCTGCACAACGACCCGGACGGACGGCGCCAGGACATTTTGCTGCTGGGTTACGCGTACGGGGTAGAGGTGCGGGCGATTGAGTTCGTGAAGGAGGTAGAAGATCGCGAGGCTGCGTTGCGATCTGTCTGGAAGAACAAGCCCGAGGACGAACGCGTGCGGGTGATGTCGGCGACGCTCTACTCAGACTCCCTCTACACTGCCGGAGCCGGGTCTACTGAAGGCGAGATCATCAACGCGGCCGGCGGGATCAACGTGGCAGCCGAGGCCGGACTGGAACACAACCCGGTAATCAGCTACGAAAGCCTGATAGCGATGGACCCGGAGGTCATCTTCATCCCGCAACCTGCGGAGTGGGGCGGCGAGGAGTTCCGGGACGGCCTTCTGGCAAACCCGGCGCTGGCAAGCGTTCCAGCCATAAGAGACGGCAGGGTGTTCATGGCCGATCCAAAGTTCTACACGACGCTGTCGTTCTGGAACCTCAGGGGAGCGGAAGAGCTGGCCAGGGATCTGTGGCCTGAAGACGTGGGCGACACCGTATTCGGCTCGTTCAGTTTTCCTTCGGAGTAGAGCAACAGCTTCATGACGGACGCAATCGAGAGGACAAACCGACGACTTGAAGCGCGCGATGTCGTGTTCGAGGTTGATGCGGCGCGCCTGCTGGATCGGGTCGATATAGACGCCGGAGTGGGTGAGCTGGTCGGACTGGTAGGGCCAAACGGCGCCGGTAAGACCACCCTGCTCCGGGCGGTCGGCGGGCTGCTCAAGACGCGCGAGGGCGCCGTGCTCCTGGATGGCGATGAAGTGCGCCGGATGAACACGGGCGACCGGGCGAAATCGATCGCCCATGTCGCCCAGCTCGCTCCGCTGGCCCAGGGGTTTACCGCTCTTGAAGTCGTGATGATGGGCCGCTATCCGCACATGGGGCGGTTGCAGTCGGAACGCGCGGTCGATCGCGAGGCCGTGAAACGAGCCCTTGATACAGCCGGGGCGGGTGATCTGGCTGACCGAACACTCGAAACGCTGTCGGGCGGGGAGCGACAGGGCGTGTTCGTGGCACGTGCCCTGGCGCAAGAGCCGAAGCTCCTGCTGCTGGACGAGCCCACCTCGAACCTGGACATCAACCACCAGGCGCGCTTCTTTCACATCGTCCGCGGGCTGGTCGATGACGGCATGACCGCCGTGGCGGCGATCCATGACCTGTCGCTTGCGGCGCGTTTCTGTGATCGGCTCGTGTTGCTCAACGGGGGCGCGGTGGTGTCCGAAGGAACACCGGCAGAAGTATTGACCCCGGAGAACATCGACACTGCGTTTGGCGTGAGGGCGATTGTTTCCTCCGATCCCGGCAGCGGTGCATTGAACCTGTCGGTCATGGAGCCGGGGTCACCCACTGCTGGCATCGGCGCCGAAATCCGGGTCCACGTCGTCTGCGGAGGCGGCACCGGCGCGCGCCTGATGTACCGGCTGCGCGAGGACGGGTACACGGTGACGGCCGGGACGCTGGGTAACGGCGATACCGATCGCGCCGCAGCGGATTCACTTGGCATCCCGTACGTGCCGGTGCCGGCGTTCGGGGATGTCGACGATACCGCGCACGAAGCACACCTGGACTTGATCCGGGAATGTGATGTCGCCGTGCTGAGCGGAGTGGCCTTCGGCACGGGCAACGTCCGCTCGCTCGAGGCGCTTGCGGAAGCGCCGCGGATCGCTCTCGCAACCCTGGAACCGATTTCAGGCCGCGATTTCACCGGCGGAGAGGCGGCGGCACTGTTTGAACGCCTCTCGCCCGTCGCCGCATGGTCCGAACTTGAAGCGCTTGTCGCCGGTCTTCCAGGCCTGGCTGATCGCGCAACGGAGGATCGCTGATGGCTGAATCACGGTCCGCGAAGGGGCTGCTAATCATCCATACGGGTGACGGCAAAGGTAAGACGACGGCCGCTCTCGGGTTGATGGTGCGGGCCTGGGGCCACGGCATGACCGTCAAAATGTTCCAGTTTCTGAAGCACACCGGTGCACGATTCGGCGAACATCGCGCGGCCGAGAAGTTTGGCATCTCGATCGAATCACGCGGCGACGGATTCACCTGGCTCTCAAAAGACATGGATGAGACCACGGCGATAGCGGTCGATCAGTGGGCGCGCTGCAAGGCGGCGATCAAGGCCGGCGATACGGATTTAATCGTCGTGGACGAGGCCACTTATCCCGTCACCTACGGCTGGCTGGACCCCGACGACGTGGTGGCGACCATCGCCGATCGACCTCCTCACGTCCATGTCGTGGTCACAGGCCGGGACGCCCACGAGAAGCTGGTGGAAATAGCGGACGTGGTGACCGAGATGCAGGACGTGAAACACCCGTATAGAGACCAGGGCATCAAGGCACAGCCGGGACTGGATTTCTAACGATGACCGACGAATTTCCACGAAGCGATCCGGCAGTCACACCCGAAAGCCCGCAACAAACAGCGCCATCCCGAAAAGGGATGGTCGTCGTATATCACGGCGATGGAGCCGGGAAGGAAACCGCTGGTCTCGGCGTGCTCTTTCGGGCCCACGGAAGGGGACTGCCGGTGCGACACGTCAGGTTCAGTGACACACCCGCTGGTGAACCAACAGGAGACGACCTGGCGCTCCAAACACTGGGCATCCCGTCGGACGTGACAGGCGAGCCGGGCGCAAGCGGCGCCGAACCTTTGTGGAATTACGCCGCACACCATATGAGCGCTATGAACGAGGGTGTGATCGTTCTTGAACGACTTCTCGATGCCGTTGCGAAAGGCTGGCTGTCGGCCCGGAACGTAGCCGACACGTTCGCGCACAAGCAACCGTTGCTCCATGTCATTGTCACCGGCCGGAACGCGCCGCCCGAAATCATTGAAATAGCGGATCTCGTCAGCAACATTCATGCCGTCAAACAGCGGGCCGGAGACGGTCCGGCAATCGCCGGGATCGACTATTGAGCCGGAGCGTGGGATTGAGTTCAGAACTACGAGAATTGATCGAGGGGATCGACCCGCCTGATCCCGCGGTCGTCAAACGGGCCGGTATACGGCAGGCCCGGCTCACGAAACCGCCGGGTAGTTTGGGCCGGCTCGAGGAGATATCGGTCCGGCTTGCCGGGATCTTTGGCAGCACCCGGCCTGTGGTGAAAGGACGGTCGCTGGTGATCGCAGCGGGCGATCACGGTGTCGTTGCGCAGGGTGTAACCGCATACCCACAGGAAATAACCGGACAGATGGTCCTGAACTTCCTCGCCGGGGGGGCAGCCGTAACGGCGATGACCCGCTCTCTCGGCGTGGACGTAACCGTGGTGGACGCCGGAGTGAAGTCGGGGTTGCCGGAACACCCCGGCTTGATCTCGCTGCGCATCGGCGCGGGGACCGCCGACATATCCATGGGTCCCGCAATGAGCCGTGAACAGGCGGAACGCTGCGTGCTTGAGGGGGCGCGCATCGGAGCGAACGTCGCTGGTTCCGGGTCGGGCCTAGTGGCGACCGGCGACATGGGCATCGGCAATACCACACCGTCGAGCGCAATTACGGCGGCCATCACCGGGATGCCTCCGGAGGTCACAACGGGCCGTGGCACCGGTCGCAACGCACACGAGTTGAAACACAAGACCGAGGTCGTGGCCCGCGCCCTCGCTGTCAACGATCCTGACACGGAAGATCCCATCGATGTCCTGGGCAAGGTTGGCGGCTTCGAGATCGGAGTGCTGTCGGGCGTGATGCTCGGGGCGGCCTCGCGCGGGAGCGCCGTCGTGATAGATGGCTTCATCTCCGGCGCCGCGGCCCTGATCGCAACCGGGCTCTGCCCGGCGTCAGGCGATTACCTTTTTGCCGGGCATCGCTCAGCGGAGGCCGGCCACTCCATCGTGCTCGACCACCTCGGGTTGGAGCCGATTCTCGATCTCGATATGCGGCTCGGCGAGGGCACCGGAGCTGTCCTGGCGATGTCTATCGTGGAAGCAGCCGCGGCCTGCCTTGCGGAGATGGCTACGTTTGATGAAGCGGGCGTGTCGGACGCCGAGCCAGAAAAGATTCACGGCAAGTGAACGCCGTCCGCGCCTCTTTCGGCTTCCTGACCATCCTTCCAGTTGCCCCGCGCTCCGGCGCCGGACTGGGGTCGGCGCGCGCCTACTTTCCGCTGGTTGGACTGGCGTTGGGTGGGTTGCTGGCCGGGTTCGACCGGCTCGTGCTGGATACGCTCGGCACGGAATTGACCGCTGCATTGCTCGTAGTCGGACTGCTGGCGGTGACGCGGATGCTCCACATCGACGGGCTCATGGACTCGTGCGACGCGTTGCTCGGCGGGTACACCCGTGAACGCCGGTTGGAGATCCTGAAAGACCCGCGTGTCGGCGCGTTCGGGGCGATCGGCGGGGTCAGCTTGCTGTTCTTGAAGTGGGCGGCGCTGGTCACTCTCACCGGACCGGTGCGGCTGCCGATGATCGTGCTGTTTCCACTGCTCGGCAGATGGTCCGTGGTGGCGGTCATGCAGACGTTTTCGTACGGCCCGTCCCGCGAGGGCGAGAGTGGATCCGGCATCGGTTCATCCTTTGTGGAGAATCGAAGCATCTGGCTTCTTTTGGTCGCTGCCGTGATAGCGCTAACGCCATCAGTACTTGTCGCCGGGTTTATGGGCGTTTTGCTTCTGGGGATCGTCACCGTGGTCGCTGTGCTGCTCGGTGCGTGGATGGCGAGATTGCTGG
The DNA here is from genome assembly GCA_030747175.1 of Dehalococcoidia bacterium. Taxonomy (GTDB): domain Bacteria; phylum Chloroflexota; class Dehalococcoidia; order Lucifugimonadales; family Lucifugimonadaceae. The sequence continues at coordinate 27,793 of JASLLE010000023.1, forward strand.
GCGGGCTCACGGGCGACGGCTACGGGGCCGTAGTGGAGGTTGCCGAGGTCGTAGCGCTAATCGCGGGCGTGGCGCTGTTCAAGCACTGGCCGGGGTTGCTCGATGGCCGTATCGAGTTCCCTCTCTGATGGCGCAACTGGCATGAGCGAACTCGCAAAGACGATCATGGTGCAGGGCACCGGCTCACACGTCGGCAAGTCCGTGCTCACTGCGGCGCTCTGTCGCGTCTTCGCCCGCGCCGGGTACAAGACGGCCCCGTTCAAGGCCCAGAACATGGCCCTCAACTCGTTCGCCACCCCGGACGGCGGTGAGATCGGCCGATCCACCGCCGTGCAGGCCGAGGCAGCGGGCGTCGAGCCGACCGTCGATATGAACCCGGTGCTGCTCAAGCCGGAGACCGAGCGCTCGTCGCAGGTCGTCGTGCTGGGCCGGCCGGACGGACATGCCGACTCAAAAGGTTATTTCGGCCGAACCGGAAAATTATGGCCGATCGTGACGGGAGCGCTGGACCGGCTTCGCTCCGAGTACGACGTGGTTGTGATCGAGGGCGCCGGAAGCCCCGCCGAGATCAACCTCCGGGAGCGCGAGATCGTGAACATGGCGGTGGCGTTGTATGCGCGTTCGCCGGTACTGTTGATCGCAGATATCGACCGCGGAGGCGTCTTTGCCTCGCTGGCCGGGACGCTTCTACTTTTAGAACCCGAAGAGGCGGAGTTGATAGAGGCTTTTGTCATCAACAAGTTCCGTGGCGACCAGGCGATCCTCGACCCGGGACTGGTGATGCTGGAGGAGCGTACCGGCGTTCCCACGGCCGGGGTCCTGCCCTACTACACCGATATCCACATCCCGGAAGAGGACGCCCTGTACCTGGACACCCCGGCCGGGTATGACGCCGGCGGTGCGATGCTGGATATCGCCATAGTCCGACTTCCACACATCGCCAACTTTGACGATTTCGACCCGCTGCGCCGGGAGCCGTCAGTCTCGCTGCGATATGTGACCGGACCCGCAGGGCTGGATTCCGCCGATCTAATCGTCATTCCGGGAACCAAGACAACCGCGTCAGACCTGGCGTGGCTCAAAGAGAGTGGACTGGGTGACGCTATCGTGCGGTTCCGCAAGGATGGAAAGGCGGTCATCGGCATATGCGGCGGATACCAGATGCTCGGGGAGCGGATCTCCGACCCTGATGGTCATGAGTCCAGTGAGGCGGAGGCGCGCGGACTGGGGCTTCTTCCGGTGAGCACCGAGTTCAGCCCGGACAAATCGACCGAGCAGGTACGGGGCGTCGTGACGGCGGATCGCGGTCTGCTGTCGGGAGCCGCAGGCATGCCCGTCAATGGGTACGAGATCCACATGGGCCACACCCGGGTGGCCCCGGGGCAAGAGGTTATCGAGTTCAGCGAGAGATCACGCAAGCCCGCTGTAGGATTCGACGGCTGCCTTGATGAGGACGGCCTGACGCTCGGCACCTATATGCACGGGCTGTTCCACAACGATGAGCTTCGGCGGTCGATGCTCAGCCACCTGGCGTCACGGCGGGGGATTGAGCTGGAGGCAGATCGCTTCGCCAACAGCCTTGATACGGAGTTCGACCGGCTGGCCGATTTCGTAACCGAGCACCTGGACATGAAACTTCTGTTCGACATCGTTGGTTTGCCACTGTCCCCCTCTCCCGATGGGAAGGGACCGGGAGCCTGTCCTGAGGCTCTCGAGGCATGAGGGAGGTCTGAGGTCATCGCGTCACGAGTATTTCTTGTTGAACGGCGTGCCGGTGAAGGTCCCTCGTCCTTCCGGAATCGGAAGGATCGGGATGACCGATGTTTTGTCCCCTCTCCCGGTGGGAGAGGGTTGGGGTGAGGGAGAAGGTCGCCCGTGCATGACGCCCGTAAATCCCTGACGCTCATCATCGGCGGAGCGCGCTCCGGCAAAAGCTCGCTGGCGGAGCAGATGGCGTCCGGACACGAAAACGTGCTGTTCGTCGCAACGGCCGAGGCCAGCGACGAAGACATGGCCGCTCGCATCGCCGCCCACCAGGCAGCGCGCCCGGATGAATGGGACACGCTTGAGGAGCCGCACGATCCCGCCGCCGCGCTTGTCGCTGTTCACACGAGCGGTGACAGGTACGACGTGATCGTCATCGATTGCCTGACCGTCTGGGCCGCCAACCTGATGCTCGCGGACGGTCCCGCGCCGCCAGATTACGACGCCGAAACCGCGACCCTGATAGACGTCTACGAGAGCGGCGACACGAGCTGGATCGTGGTCACGAACGAGGTCGGCATGGGCGTCGTCCCGCCCAGCGAATCAGGCCGTGACTTTCGTGATGCGCTGGGTCGCGTCAACGGGGTGTTTGCCCGGCGAGCGGACCGCGTGATCTCCATGACCGCCGGACTGGCGTTGGACCTCAAAGAGCTTGGAGCGCGTCCCTGGAACGAGTTCGCCCCCTAGCCGTACGGGCTGTTGATCGGCGCCCCGCCTCCCGGACCGTCATTTCGGAGTCCTTTGACGTACTGCTCGAGCGTCCGCCCCGAGAAGCCCTGCCCGGCCGCGCCATCAGCATCGGCCCGTCGCCATTTCCGCAGGCTGATCACCTCTCGCGCTGGTTCCAGCCGCGAGCCGAGACCGTTGTACGAAACCTCCGCGACGTAAATAGACCCCTCGGAATCGACCGCCATCGCGTGCGGTGATATGAACTGGTCTGGCGCCTGCCCGGACATTTCGTTGCCGATGCTCACCAGCTCGTTCAAGTCCCGATCCAGCACGGCAACGCGCTTGCCGAGTCGGGCCACACCCTCCATCACGGCCGGCGGGCGGCCTTCTGCCACGTATATGTTGGTGTCATCGCCCGTCCCGGCGAACAGCGCCTGCGGTTTGTGGACGCGCTTCTCCAACAAGAACTCGCCGTCCACAGTGAACATCTGTAACCGGTAGTTCTCGCGATCCGCCACCAGCACGCGGTCGTCGCCGACCATGCAGATGTTGTGCGGCAGCGCGAACTGCCCGGGGCCACTACCCGACTCGCCCCACGACTTGACGTGCTTCCCGGACGCGTCGAACCGGTGGACTGACGAGTTGCGGTACCCGTCGGAGACAAACCAGTCGCCATTGATCGGGTCGATAGCGACGTGGGTCGGGCTGTTGAACGGCTCGCCGGTATGGCGGGGCTTATCGACCCCGCGGTCACCCAGCGTCATCAGCACTTCGCCATCCGAGGTGCGCTTCTGCACGAAATTGGCGTCGTCGGCCAGGTACATGTTGTCTTCGGCATCAAACGAAACCCCGTGTGGCCTGTCGAACTCACCGGCGCCCCAGGCGTCGAGGAAGTTGCCTTCCTTATCGAAAACAATCATCGGCCACTGCCCGCGGTTGAAAACGTAGACGCGGTCCCGGGAGTCCACACCTACTGATGTCGCCTCGTGCAGGAAAAGGCCGTGAGGCACGGCGGGCCAGCCGACTACGGGTTCATATCGCGTTCCCGGTATGGCTGGTTTCACCATATGAATTCTCCTGTCGGGCTCGGGTAACCGAGGGCTACGATCAAGTTGGAATTATTCGGAGCGCGAGGTTTCACTCATTGAAAAATGTTTATTCCCACAACGAAGGGTTCAAGCGCAGGACTTAATGTTGTCCATGGAGACCCAACTTTCCCAGCGGCAGTGGCTGTGGAGGCCCGAATGGCAGACTCCAGATTTGCGATCCTGAGCGTACTTCGAAACTTCGACGAAATGGGCCGCCCCGGCCCGCCGACACCGCAACTCGCCGCGCTGTCGCGTCAACGGATGAAACTGGCGCAGACGACAATTGGCGAACTGGCGACATCCGGCGACATCAAGTCAGCCGGTGGCGACAGCTACGAGATCACCGATCGCGGAAGGACCGCGCTCGCCCGAGCCGAGCGCGACGGCCTCATTTAGATAACGGTTCCCGGGAACTCGATTCCGGTGTTCCGGTAGATCCCGCCTCACTTTCGGGCCACGTAGTACGCGTTCTGCAGATCGTGGTCTAGCCGGTGGACTTCGACCCGCGATAATCCCGCATCCGCCAGCATATCCCTCGCTTTCGCCTCGCCCCACATCGTTCCGAGACCCGTGCCGTCCAATGCCAGCGAGACGGTCATGCAGTGCATAACGGAGATGGCGTACAGGAAAGTCCCGATCGGGTTATCGATGTTTTCCTGCAACTCGGACGAGGCTGCGATGTCCTGCATCAGGAAGACCCCGTCATCTCGCAGAGCATCGGAAATACCGGCAAGAACCGACGCCAGGTCTGCCTGGTCGTGGATGGCGTCGAACGCCGTGATCAGGTCGTACTGTCCGGGCGTACCGAGCTTCGTCACGTCTTTCGCTTCGAACACCAGGTTCGTAACACCGTTCTCTTTCGCCTGGCTCCTGCCTACCGAGGTCGCCTCGTCGGATAGATCGAAACCGGTGAAGCGGCTTTTCGGGTACTCCAGCGCCATGATGTTCAGGGCGCGACCGCTGCCACATCCAACGTCCAGCACATCGATGCCGTCCCTGAGCGAATCCGTTAACCCGGGAACGAGCGGGAGTATGTGGTCGAGCAGCGCGGGAACGACGGTCTGCCCGCTGTCCTCCGCCATCACCTCCTGGAAGCGCGGGAACTCCGAGTAGGGGACGCCGCCGCCGTTCTTGAAGCAGTCGATGATGCTGTCTTCCACGGTGCCGAGTAACGGGACGTACTGGAGGAAGGCTGCAATGTTGTCGGGAGCTGCGTCCCGGGTCAGGAACGCCGCGTGCTCTTCCGGGAGCGAATACGTGGCATCGTCGGGCCGATACTCGATAACCTGCGCTGCCACCATCGCCCCCAGCCACTCCCGCACGTAACGTTCATTGAGACCGGACGCGTCAGCGATTCCCTGGCTGGTCGACGGCGCCAACCCGGCCATGACATCCAGCAATCCTGAGCGGTGGCCGATGGATGTCATCAACGCCAGCGACCCGGCATTGAGCGTCTCCACCATCCTGTCGCCGAACGCCTCGGCCTTCGCCTGGTCCATACATATCCTCCGTGCTGTGTAGGAACGTAATTGAGTTGCCGGGCGATGATAACTCGCGGGTGTGGCCGAGCTGGTCCGAAGGTAGACTGCCGGATTAAATACCGCGAACTGCCAGCGACCTGACCACATTCCTTGCACACTGGAGAACATCTTGGCGGAATACAGCCAGATCCTGTACGAGACCGACGGCCGGCTCGCCTACATCACGCTGAACCGGCCGGAAAAGCTGAACGCGCTTACCAATACGCTTCGCGCCGAGGTGATGGACGCCATGCGTCAGGCCGAGCACGACGAACAGGTTGGCGTCATCGTCCTCCGCGCCAGCGGTCGGTCGTTTTCCGCCGGCTACGATCTGTCCCAGGCGCGAGCGGAGAACGTCTCCGAACTCGCAGGACGATCAGGTCTGCCGGACACGGGAACAACGCACCCTGGAGATAACCAGTGGGCGCGAAGCGTCGTCATGACCAACTGGATCATCTGGGAGCTGGCGAAGCCGGTGGTCGCCCAGATCCAGGGCCACTGTCTTGCCGGAGGCACCGAGCTCGCCACTGTCTGTGATTTCCGGATCGTGGCCGAGGATGCGCAGATCGGATACCCCCCGGTCCGGGCGATGACGACGATGGACATGATGTGGACCCCCTGGTTCATGTCGCCGGCGAAAGCGCGGGAGTTCGCCTACATCGGCGACTCGATCTCCGGCACGGACATGGTCACCGCCGGATGGGCCAACTACGCCGTCCCAAAAGAAGATCTCGGCGAGTTCACGGAGAAGTTCGCCCGGCGCATGGCGCACATCGACAACGAGATGCTGATGTACTCCAAGCGGGCGGTGAACCGGCAGTACGAAACGATGGGCATCCGGCAGGGGCTGGCATCTGGCACCGAGATCCAGTCGATATCCTCACAGCGCGCCGCTGCATCTGAATGGCGCAGGCGTGTGCAGGAAGACGGCCTGAAAGCCGCGCTCGAGTGGCGTGACGGGCCGTTCCGCGATTTCCGCGGCGCATACGCCAGCGCGCCGAAAGACCGTCCGGTCGCCGGAACGGACAGGTAACGCAAGGGCGGCGGTGATGGCGGCGGAACAGGCGGAATCGCAACCACTGGACGCCGGGCAGTGATGCCATTCTTTTGGCATCGGTCTGGGAACGGCGATATCTGGAGGGATCAATGCAGGCAGTTAAAGGCCCGGGCGCAGACCCGAAGTATTACGGCGTCGCAATCGAGCCATCGGCACGTCGGTTGCGCGTGATGTTCAACGGCGAGGTGATCGCTGACAGTACGAACACGCAATTGATGTTCGAGACGCGCCACCGCCCCGTCTACTACTTCCCGACCAGCGATGTCCGCATGGACCTGCTTGAGCCGACCGACCACGGCACCACCTGACCGTGGAAGGGAGAGGCCAGGTACTGGTCTATCGAGGTGGGCGATCAGGTATCAGAGAACGCCGTCTGGAACTATCCAGAACCGATCGAGGGGTGCCCGGACATCGCCGGGTACGTGGCCTTCTACTGGGACCGGGTAGATGCGTGGTACGAGGAGGACGAGCAGGTCTTCAAACACGCCCGGGACCCGTACACGCGCATCGACTGCCTGAACAGCTCTCGTCACGTAGAAGTTCTGGTGAACGGGGTGAAGGTGGCCGACACGACAAACCCGGTGTTGCTCTTTGAGACGGGCCACATCACCCGCTACTACATCCCTTCAATCGACGTGGATATGTCGGTGCTTGAGCCAACGGATACGAGCACGATGTGTCCGTACAAAGGCCCGGCGCGCTACTGGACCGTATCCGCGGGCGGGGAGTCGTTCACGGACTACGTCTGGCAGGTATCGGCGCCGCTGCCGGAAGCGTCCAGGATCGCCGACCACCTGTGTTTCTACGACGAGCGTGACGAGGTGCAGGTCATCGTGGACGGAGAGCCGGTTTAGATCGGCGCCATACCCGAACTTAACCACCCCCTAACCCCCGCTCCTGAATCAGGAGGGGGCCGTGTTGAGCCTCCTCCCTGGGAGGGAGGAGGTCTGGAGGTGGGTTGAAATACCCTGGCGCCGAAGCCGTTCACCGGCTCCGTTAGAATCCGGGCCATGTCGAGCAACATCAACTACGTCCTCGCCGGCGACATCGGCGGGACGAACATGCGTGCGGCGCTTGCCGATCGCAACGGTTCACTGCTGGCGAGGGGGACCGTTGCGACCGAACCCGAGAGCGGTCTCCCGATGGCCGAAGAGCGATTAAGGGCGTTGTTTGAAGAGGCGGTTTCCGGCGTCCCCCGTGACGAGGTCGGCGGAGTTGTCATGTCGTCCGCCGGACCGATCGACCCGGGCACCGGCGTCTACGTATACCCCCCGAACCTGCCGGGCTGGCACGGCAAGACTATGAAGCCGGGACTGGCGGTTTCGCTGGATATGCCTGTGTCGATAGGCCATGACGCCACGCTCGGCGCTCTTGCGGAGTCGCGCTACGGCGTAGGCAAGGGCGCGCAACA
>JASLLE010000024.1 GCA_030747175.1 Dehalococcoidia bacterium
GATTGCCGAGGCGCTTCAGAGTTGACATCCGGTTTGCAAAAACAGAGGACGGGCACAGTCGTCAGCGACAAGATGGACAAGACCATCATGGTCGAGTTCTATTGGAGTCAGCGTGACCGGCTCATCGGGAAATCGCGCCGCCGCGTGACCAAGTTCATGGCCCATGACGAAAACAACCAGGCTCATCTCGGCGATGTCGTTCGCATCGAGGAGACCCGCCCGCTGTCGCGAGGTAAGCGGTGGCGTTTGATCGAAATCCTTCAAGCGGGTGACGTGGCTGACTTCCAGCCGTCCGAGTTGCCGACGACGCTTGAGGCGGAAGAATCGACGGGGACCGAGTAAGTGATTCAGGTTCAAACGCGCCTGCGCGTCGCTGACAACTCCGGAGCCCGCGAGGTGATGTGCATCCATGTCGATGGCGGGAGCCGTCGCCGTTATGGAGGCCTCGGAGACGTGATCACGGCGGCGGTAAAAGAAGCCACCCCTGGCGGCACCGTAAAGATGCACGAGGTTGTCAAAGCGGTAATAGTCCGCGTCGCAAAGAACACGCGTCGACCGGACGGTTCATATATCAAGTTCGACGACAACGCCGTGGTCATCATCGGCGAGGCACAGAACCCGCGTGGCACCCGCATCTTTGGCCCCGTCGCCCGGGAATTGCGGGACCGTGACTACATGCGAATCGTTTCGCTAGCTCCGGAGGTGCTGTAAATATGGCACAGCGAATCCGACGGGGTGACCAGGTGATGGTGATCGCCGGCAAAGATCGCGGAAAACAGGGTGAAGTGGCGCGCGTAGACCGCAAGAGGGGAACCGTGGTTGTTGACGGAGTCAACGTTGTCACACGTCACGTCAAACAGCAGGCCGGCACGGCGCAGGCCGGGATCATTCACCAGGAAGCTCCGATTCAGATTTCAAACGTGGCGTTCATCGATCCGGAAACGGGCGAATCCGGCAGGGTCGGGTTCCGCGTACTCGAGGACGGCACCAAGGTAAGAGTTGTAAGAGGTAGCAGTGAGTCCTGAAGCCGCCGTGGCAGCAGAGCCCCGGCTCAAAGCCACCTATCGCGAAGACGTAGCTCCGGCGCTGCGGACCGAGTTCGGTTACACGAACCCGATGCAGACGCCGAAGCCGACAAAGGTCGTACTGAACATCGGTATCGGCGAGGCGCTGGATGACCGCAACGCCCTGGACGCCGCGCTCGGTGATTTGACGACCATCACCGGCCAGAAGCCGGTGATCCAGCGCGCCAGGAAGTCGATCTCCAACTTCAAGCTTCGCGAGGGGATGCAGGTCGGCCTCACGGTCACGATGCGCGGCCAACGCATGTGGGACTTCCTCGATCGCCTCATCAACCTGACGCTGCCACGAGTCCGTGACTTCCACGGCATCTCCCGGCGATCATTTGATGGTCGCGGCAACTACTCCCTCGGGATCCGGGAACAGATCGTGTTTCCGGAGATCGACTACAATCTAATCGACCGGTTGCGCGGCCTTCAGGTCAACATAGTGACCTCGGCAAACACGGACGAAGAAGGCCGCCGGATGCTTGAGCTTCTCGGCATGCCCTTCGAACGAATCGAAGACGCCGCGTAGCTCTTTCTGTTTAACCTTTCTGTAAATCTAGTCTGTAAATCTGGGATTCCCATTTGGCTAAGAAGACAAAAGTAGAGAAGTGGAAGCGCCACAAACGCGAACTGGCAGCGGGCACGATGAAGTACCCGGTCCAGTTCCACAACCGATGCGAAAGATGCGGACGGCCGCGCGGTTACATCCGGTTCGTAGGAATGTGCCGCATCTGCTTCCGCTCACTGGCCCTCAGGGGTGAGTTACCCGGAATACGGAAGGCAAGCCTGTAAAAGGCCCGTCCCGTCCCGCCACGCGGCGGCCAGCGGTCATCGCCGGAAGGTGCCACGGAGCGGTCCCTCAGGAAGGGCGGCCCGGACGGCAAACCACCGGTGGAGCAAGAAACAGGAATCGTAATGCCCGTCACTGACCCGATATCAGACATGCTGACCCGGGTGCGAAACGCAATCCAGGTCAGACATGAAAGCGTTCTCGTCCCCAATTCCAAGACGAAGCGTTCGCTGGCCCAGATGTTGCAGCGAGAAGGTTTCATTTCTTCTGTCGAGATTGAAGAAGCGGAAGAAAAGAAACAACCGATGATGAAACTCGGCCTCAAGTATTACGAGGACGAAACACCGGTCATCAGCGGATTAAAGCGTGTCAGCAGGCCCGGATTGCGGGTTTACGTCGGCCGACGGGAGATTCCTCGCTACTTCGGCGGCCTCGGCGTGTCGTTCCTTTCAACCTCGGCCGGCGTTATGACCGGCCGCGAGGCCTGGCGACGCGGTATCGGCGGTGAGCTCTTGTTCTACGTCTGGTAAGGGCGGGAGTACGTAACGATGAGCAGAATTGGCAACGCCCCCATTCCGGTACCCGCAGGCGTCGATGTGAAAATCGATGGTCCTGCGGTCACGGTCAAGGGCAAAAACGGCGAACTCAAGTCCGTGTTCAATCAGGATCTGACTATCGCCCTGGAAGATGGGGTCCTCAAGGTCTCCCGGCCCACGGACCAACAGGAGCACCGTGCGTTGCACGGCCTGACGCGCTCTCTACTGAACAACATGGTCGTGGGCGTATCGGACGGCTTCGAGCGCGCCCTTGACCTGGTTGGCACCGGTTACCGGGTCCAGCAGAACGGCAACGGAATCACCCTCCAGCTTGGTTTCAGCCACCCGGTTGAGGTCCAGCCCCTGGACGGAGTCACGCTGGAAGCGGACGGACAGGTCCGGGTCGTCGTGAAGGGCGCGGACAAGCAGGCCGTCGGCCACCAGGCCGCGGTTATCCGCAAACTCCGCCCGCCAAACGCCTACACCGGCAAGGGCGTCCGATACGCCGGCGAACAGATCCACCTCAAGCCCGGCAAGAGCGCCGCCAGGGCGGAATAATCAAGATGGCAAACTCAAGAAAACAGGTATCAAGGCGCGTGATGCGCCACAAGCGATTGCGTAAAAAGATGTCCGGCACGCAAGAGCGGCCGCGGCTCGCTGTGTTTCGCAGCCATAGCCATATCTACGCGCAGGTGATCGACGACTCAGCCGGGCACACGCTCGTTGCCGCATCGACGCTCGACCCGGATCTCAAGGATCAGTTGTCCTCGAGCGGCAAGATCGACAACGCGACCGCAGTAGGAACGGCGATCGCTCAGAAGGCAAAGGATGCCGGAGTCGAACGCGTGGTGTTCGACCGCGGCGGCTACGCGTACCACGGACGTGTGAAGGCGCTCGCGGAAGCGGCGCGCGAAGTGGGTCTGGAGTTTTAGATGACTCAACAGAACAGGCCGGGTGGACCACCCGGCGCCCGTGGCGGCGGCGGCAACCGAGGCCGAGGCGGCCGCGGCGGACCAGGTGGCCCCGGGGGACCGGGTGGCCCGGGCGATCGCGGCCGCGGTGGTCCGGGTGAGCGCGGCCGAGGCCGCGGTCCCCGGCGTGAACGACCGCAGGAGCGGGAAGATTCAGGTCTCGAAGAGCGCGTAATCAAGATCCGTCGCGTCTCCAAGGTCGTCAAAGGTGGCCGTCACCTGAGCTTCAACGCTCTCGTGGTCGTCGGCGACAGTGAAGGCAAGGTCGGGATGAGCCTCGGCAAGGCCAAGGCCGTTCCGGACGCAGTGCGTAAAGGCACCGCCGGCGCCAAGCGCGAGATGAAACCCGTGGTCCTTAGCGGCACAACCCTGCCGCACGAGATCCAGGCCAAGTTCGGCGGCGCCAAGGTGCTGCTCAGGCCGGCCGCTCCCGGTACCGGCATCATCGCCGGCGGCGGGGTGCGCGCCGTGATGGAAGTCGTGGGCGTTAAGGACGTGCTGTCAAAGACCTTCGGCTCCAGCAACACGTTGAATATCGTACGCGCCACGCTGCTCGCCCTGAGCCTTTTGCGTGACCCGAAGACCGAGGCAGCTCGCCGAATGGGCATCGACATTTCGACTCCGACCCCGCAGCCCGATCCGGTCGCAGTAGCGGTCGCTTCGGCGGCGAACGCGGAGTAAGCCATGGGTGACCTTCGCATAACTCAGATCAAGAGCAAGATCGGCTACCCGCAAGACCAGAGGGCGACATTGCAGTCCCTGGGTCTTCGCAAGATACGGCAGCAGGTCGTCCGGCCAGACAATCCCGCCGTCCGCGGGATGATCCACAAGGTCCGGCATCTCATAACCGTAGAAGAAGCCGAATAAGAATTCGCTTCTGGAAACCAACGATTGCAGGTAACTTAGGCAAATGGGATTACACGACCTCAAGCCCGCGGCGGGTTCGGTCCGCCCCCGGCGACGCGTCGGACGAGGCGATGGCAGTGGCCGCGGCACTTATTCAACCCGCGGCTCCAAGGGCCAGAAGCAGCGCACGAGCATAAAGCCCTTCTTCGAAGGCGGTCAGTTGCCGCTGGTGAAGCGCCTGCCGTACATGCGGGGCTTCAACAACAAGTGGCGGGTCGAGTACGTCCCGGTCAATGTCTCGCGGCTCGATATCTTCGACGCAGATTCGGAAGTAGGACCGGCTGAACTCGCATCCGCCGGCATCATCACGAAACCGGGTGAGAAGATCAAGATCCTGGGAGACGGTGAGATATCTACGTCCCTCCAGGTGAGTGCGCACGGATTCAGTAAAGCCGCAAGGACCAAGATCGAAGCGGCCGGCGGCAGTGTAGTCGTAATCGAGTAGCTGTTACCGACTTCGGGGAATCTTGCACGGTGAAGGTGCGTAGTTGATCAGAGAAGCCCAGGCACAACGGACAGAATCCACCCGCCCCGCCCTGCTGCAGGCGGTTATCGACTCGATGCGGATCCCGGACCTCCGGTTCAGGATCCTGTTCACGTTGGCGATCCTGATCATCTTCCGGTTCACGGCGCACCTGCCTGTGCCCGGTGTGGACCGTGACGCCCTGGCGGCGGCGTTCGAGGCCAGTCCCCTGCTCGGCTTCCTGGACCTGTTCAGCGGGGGAGCACTCAGAAACCTGAGCGTGGCTGCGCTTGGCGTTTACCCGTACATCACCGCGTCCATCATCATCCAGATAATGACGCCACTCATCCCGTCGCTCAAAGAGCTGGCGGCAGAGGGGCAGTACGGTCGCCAGAAGATCAACCAGCTCACGCACTACCTGACGGTCCCGATCGCCATTCTGCAGGGCTACGGACAGCTGAACCTGCTGCAAAGCGGGGGACTGGGCGGAGCGCAGGGCGGGGCTATCAGCGGCATCGGCCTCGGCAGCGGAGAACTGCTCGGGACGCTCGCAATTTTGAGCGCGTTTGTGGCCGGAACGCTCTTCCTGGTCTGGCTCGGGGAGTTGATAACCGAAAAAGGCATCGGCAACGGCATATCGCTGATTATTTTCGCGGGGATCGTGTCGACGCTGCCCCAGATTATTGGCCAGGGCGCGCTCATCAGAGACCAGGGATTCCAGTTGATGATGCTGGCCGCCATAACGCTGGCCATGATCTATTTCATCGTTGTTTTCAACGAGGCGCAACGCAGGATTCCCGTGCAGTACGGTCGCAACATTTTCCGTGGCGGCCGAATGTATCGGCAGGCGGGCGCTACGCATATACCGTTGCGCGTTAACTCGGCGGGCATGATTCCGCTGATCTTCGCGTTCTCCATCCTGATCCTGCCGCCGACCCTCGCCAGCTATTTCGCCGATCCGGCGAGCGACAGTCTTGTTGCGAACATGTCGTCGTTCTTTACCGACGCCATGAGTCCGACAAGCCTGTTCTACTGGATCATGGTGTTCATACTGGTGGTCGTATTCACCTTCTTTTACGCGCTCGTCACGTTCAATCAACAGAACCTGGCCGAGAATCTGCAGAAAAACGGTGGATTCGTACCCGGCATCAGGCCGGGCAAACCGACGCATGATTACCTTATGCGCGTGATCTTCCGCATCACCTGGGGCGGTGCGTTATTCCTCGGTTTTATCTCGGTCATGCCGTACATAGCCGGCCAGATAACAAGCGTGGCCGCATCTACGAGCATCGTCAGCGCGACCAGTCTCTTAATCATGGTCGGCGTGGCGCTGGACACAATGCGTCAGCTTGAAGCCCAGTTGTTGATGCGTAACTACGAGGGCTTCATCCGCTAGTTCTCCCAGACCGCCAGTCCCTTAGAGGCAGACACACGTTGCTCATCGTATTTCTCGGCGCGCCCGGCGCAGGCAAGGGTACGCAGGCCAAAACACTTGCAGGAAAGAAGAACCTGACACATCTCGCGACCGGTGATCTGCTTCGAGCAGAGGTAGCGGCCGGTACCGAACTGGGCCTGGCCGCCAAAGCTTTCATGGACCGTGGCGACCTGGTGCCGGACGATGTGATGATCGGAATGATCCAGGGCCGCCTCGCCTCTCCGGGTTCGGACGGTCTCCTGCTGGACGGATTCCCGCGCACCCTGGCGCAGGCGCAGGCACTGGACGAGGCGCTTGCATCGGCAGGCGCGAGCGTGGATCAATCGATCTACTTCAAGGTGTCCGAGGAAGAGCTTGTACGTCGCCTTGCCGGACGTTCCACCTGCCCCGACTGCCAGCGGGCGTACCACGACACGTTCAATCCGCCACACAGGGCCGACGAGTGCGATGACTGCGGCACGTCGTTGATCCGGCGCGAGGACGACAAAGCTGACGCGGTGCGAAATCGCCTGAAGGTGTACGGGACGCAGACAACTCCGGTCCTCGATCATTACAGAACCGCAGGCAAACTGGTGGAAGTCGATGGGGAACAGGCGATTGATGCCGTACAGGAAGACCTGGCCGTCGCGGTCGGGTAAGTGCACGGTACGTGCGTCAGAATCACGCTTCAGCTATAATCTTCGGGAGCTTTCTTGAACCTCGGCTCAACGCTCGGCTCAGAATCGGATCCAATGTTTCGGGTACCGACTATTAAGTCCGCCCGTGAATTGGATTCAATGCGCGCGGCCGGACGTGTTGTCGCGGAGGTGAAGGAACGTCTCATTCAAGTCCTGGAACCCGGCGTGACAACGGGATTTCTGGACGACGAAGCGAGGAAGGTGATCTCGGATAGAGGCGCCGAGCCATCCTTTCTGGGTTATGCGCCAATTCCGGGGGCGATCCCGTTTCCGGGCGTGATCTGTACCTCTTTGAATGAAGAGATCGTTCACGGGATCCCGGGCCAGCGGGTGATCGAGGACGGAGATCTGGTGAAGCTAGACGTCGGCGCGGTCGTCGACGGCTTTCACGGGGACTCGGCGATAACGCTGATAGCCGGCGACGGAGACTCGGAAAAGAAGGAGCTGGTCGAGGTCACTCGTCGAGCTCTGGATCAGGGCGTGCTGGCCTCCATGGCGGGAGCCAGGATTGGAGACATCTCCGCCGCGATCGAGGGCTACGTAAGGCCTCGAGGATTTGAACTAGTCAGGGAGTACACGGGACACGGAATAGGCCGGCGCTTGCACGAAGCACCGCAGATCCCGAACGTGGGAGTCGGCGGACAGGGCCCGCAGCTTCGCGTCGGGATGGTTATCTGCATAGAGCCGATGGTGAACCTCGGCACGTGGAGGACTGAGAGCCTCGACGATGGCTGGACGGTTGTGACGGCGGACAGAAAGCTCTCGGCGCATTTCGAACACACCCTGGCGATCACACCGGAAGGCCCTGAAGTTTTGACGGTCCTTTGAACGGATTATCGGGAACGGAGAAAATTTGGCGAAGAAGGAAGGCATAGAAGTAGAGGGCACGGTCACAGAAGCGCTCCCCAACGCGAACTTTCGCGTGGAGTTGCCGACCGGGCATAAAGTGCTGGCACACGCATCTGGAAAGATCCGGTTGAACTTCATCCGGGTTCTGCCCGGTGACAAGGTGCTGGTGGAGCTCTCTCCTTACGACCTCACCCGTGGCCGGATCACCTACCGGTTCAAGTAGACCGGTAGGCGTTAAGCCATCGGGGGCAGTCGAGAGATATGAAAGTAAGAGCATCCGTAAAACGCCGTTGCGCCAACTGCAAGGTGATCCGGCGCAAGGGAACGGTACGCGTTCTGTGCAGCAACGGGCGGCACAAGCAGCGCCAGGGTTAACTACTCCAAATTCAGTTCAGGCACGGCCGGCGAATTTCTAATTCGGCCACGGAATCTCAAGAGCATCAGGATTTAAGGAACATCGCATATGGCGCTCGTCGCTGGAGTGAACATACCGGACAACAAGCGGGTCGAGATCGCACTGCGGTCTGTTTACGGCGTGGGCCCGGCTGTGGCCAAGCGCGTCGTGGAAGATTCAGCTCTTCCCGGCAATCCGCGTGTCCGTGAACTCAGCGAGGACGAGCTCAACCGGCTCCGCAGCGCTCTTGATCGCAGCGGGGCGATCATCGAAGGAGACCTCCGCCGAGAGGTCCAGATGAACGTCCGCCGGTTGATCGATATCGGAAGTTACCGTGGCCTGCGTCACCGTCGCGGCCTGCCCGCACGTGGACAGCGCACCAAGACGAACGCCCGGACCAAGCGCGGCCGCCGGCGTGCCATCGCCAACAAGAAGAAGGTCTCCGCCTAGACCATCCGTCGTTAGACGGCCGCCAGATAAGGCCCTTGGGCCGTAACCAATAACCGGACCACCTCCGCAAACACGGATGGAACAGGTCTATGAATCACCCGCCCGGAGGCGGAGTCGAAATAAAGAATGCCGAGAAGAGTTCGCACACGACGTCGTGAGAGGAAGTTTGTCCCGCAGGGGCACGCATTCGTTTCCGCCACGTTCAACAACACAATCGTGACCCTGACCGCGCCGAACGGCGACGTGCTGTCCTGGGCGAGCGCTGGAACTGTAGGTTTCCGCGGATCGCGCAAAGGAACGGCTTTTGCGGCGCAGCGCGCCGGGGAGTCCGCCGCCCGCAAAGCGATGGACCACGGACTTCGCACCGTCGACGTGATGGTCAAGGGACCGGGATCCGGGCGGGAAGCGGCGATCCGCTCCCTCCAGGCCACTGGTCTTCGCATCACGAGCATCAAAGATGTCACACCGGTGCCCCATAACGGGTGCCGGCCGCCGAAGAAACGCCGGGTTTAGCCCCCGGCGGTACGAGGTTCGTCATCAACGCGATGACGGATTTTCAAGGCAGGATCCGGGGTCGACTGTCCTTATCCGGTTCCGCTCAAGCACGCCCGTCACAGGGCGAAAGGAAATAACAGGCTTTAATGGCGAGGTATAACGGTCCTGCCTGCAGGCTTTGCAGGCGGGTGGGAGAGAAGCTCTTCCTCAAAGGCGAACGCTGCTACACGCCGCGATGCGCCGTAGATAAGCGCCGTGCGCCCCCGGGCGAACAGGCCGCAAACGCAGGTTTCCAGCGACGACGCCGGATTTCCGAGCACGGTACGCAACTGCGTGAAAAACAGAAGGCTCGTTACGTGTACGGCACGCTAGAGCGCCAGTTCAGCAACTACATGGACGAGGCGACGCGCGCTTCCGGTGTCACCGGCGACCGGCTCATGCAGTTGCTTGAGCGGCGGCTGGACAACGTCGTGTATCGCCTTGCTTTCGGCGACTCGCGAAATCAGTCACGCCAACTTATCAACCACGGTCACTTCCAGGTGAACGGACGCCGGGTAGATATCCCGTCGTTCATGGTCAAACCCGGCGATGTGATCTCGTGGCGAGAACAGTCACGTTCCAACAACTACTTCAAGACGATGAAAGAGACATTGCCAAAGCGTACGGTTCCCGGCTGGCTTCAGCTGAATGCCGAAAACGCCACCGGCACGGTCGCAGCGTTGCCTGCTCCATCCGAGATCGACACCAAGGTCGACACTCGGATGATCGTCGAGTTCTACTCCAAGCGCTAAGGGGTTTCGTCGATGCTGGATAACCTGTACGGGCTCCCTACAACTGAAGAGCTCCAACCCGCGGTACCAGAGATCCCGCAGCTCGCCATCTCGATAGTGGAGATGGACGACACCTACGGGAAGTTCTCTGCGGAACCGCTTGAGCGGGGCTGGGCGACTACGCTCGGAAACGCTCTCCGGCGCGTGCTTTTGAGTTCGCTTCCGGGCACGGCTGTTTCCTGGGTCAAGATTGACGGCGTACTCCACGAGTACTCGACGATCCCACATGTAAAAGAAGAGGTCACGGAGCTCTTGATGAACATCAAGGGCATGCGGCTTCGATCACTCGCCGACCGGCCGGGCCGTCTGCGGCTTGAGGTGGACGGTGAGGGCGAAGTGAAGGCCGGTGACGTCATGGCGTCATCCGACTTCGAGATCGTGAATCCGGAACTGCACCTTTTGTCGCTCGACTCGGCGGAGGCTCGCGTCTCTATCGAGATGAATGTTGAGCAGGGCACGGGCTACGTCCCGGCGGCGCACGAAACCGGTCTCCCGATCGGCGTGCTTCCCGTCGACGCCGTGTTCACTCCGGTGCGCAAGGCCGGGTTCAAGGTGGAAGCAACCCGTGTCGGTCAGAAGACCGACCTGGAGCGCCTGATCATCGAGGTCTGGACTGACGGCACGCTGACTCCGATGGAGGCGGTACGCGCCGCCGCAGCACAATTGATGGACCGTTTCTACCTGTTCGCCAACCTTGAGGTCGGCAGAAGCGACGACGATCCAATCAGCGATCCCATCGAGTCCAGCAAGGCGAATACGCCGGTGGAATCGCTCGACCTCTCGGCACGCACCCTCAACTGCCTCAAACGCGCCGGCGTTCACCGCGTCGGCGAGGTTCTCAAGATGCCGCGCCGTGATCTGCTCAGGATCCGGAACTTCGGCCAGAAGTCACTCGACGAGTTGTATGAACGGCTTGAAGAGAAGGGATTCTGGTCGCCCGACGAGCCGGGGGAAGGCGCCGAGGCAGACGCCCCGGAAGGCAGCGCCGAAGAAGTCGCCGCGGTTAGCGCCGGGGAGGCTGAAAATGAGGCATAAGGTCTCAGGCCGGGCGTTTGGCCGCCCGGGCCACATCAGGCGGGCGATGTTCCGCAGCATGGTCACCGACCTGCTTCGGCACGGCCGCATAAAAACGACGCTGCAGAAGGCCAAAGAGTCACGTATTTTTGCCGAACGCATGATTACGCACGGCAAAGAAGGTTCAGTCCACTCCCGCAGACAGGCAGCGGCCTTCATCACCGACACAAGTGTCGTGAAGCGACTGTTTGACGAGATCGCCCCGGAGTTCGCTGAACGCCAGGGCGGTTACACCCGGGTGATCAGGCTTGGTCCTCGCAAGGGCGACGGAGCTGAAATGGTCATCCTTGAGCTGGTTTCATAAGCTGATCTATGCAGTCCCGGCGCCCCAGGGCTTGGGATTTCTTGATTGACCAATTATGCGAATCGGGCTCGTAATTGAATATGACGGAACGGACCTGCATGGATCACAGTTGCAGGCCACGGACCGGACAGTGCAGGGAGAGATAGAAAGCGTCCTGCCGGTGATATTCGGGAGGCCGGTCAGATTACACATGGCCAGCCGCACGGATGCCGGCGTACACGGGACAGGACAGGTCGGGGCGTTCACCGTCGAGACCGATCTGAATGACCAGAAGATACGGGACGCAATAAATCATTACCTGCCCGACGATGTCGCAATCGTTTGCGCCTCCAGGGTCGCAGATGAGTTCGACCCTAGACGGGATGCCGTAAGCAGGGAGTACAGATACACAATCAAAGACCGGCGTTCCCGATCGCCGTTCTCTCGATACCGGACGGCACACGTTCGGCATCGGTTGGATGAATCAGCGATGAACGAGGCCGCCGCCCGCCTGAAAGGTGAACATGACTTCGCGGCGTTTGCCGGGCCGGCAACCCCGCCAGATGCGATCACGGTCAGGCGTGTGGAGGAATCATGGGTGGAACGTAACGGGGATGAGGTCGAGTTCAACATCCGAGGAAATGCGTTTGTGCACCAGCAGGTGCGGCGCATAGCCGGCGCCCTGGTCCGAGTGGGCCGCGCTCGGATGGAATGTGATCAGTTCCAGGAATTGATCGACCGGGCAGAGCGCGGACGCGCAAAAGACCTCGCTCCGGCCCGCGGACTGTGTTTGACAAAGGTAAACTATCCAGGTGCGGACGGAACCGGACTTCCCCGCACCACCAGAGATTGAGCAACTATCAGATGACCACCAGGCTCAAGCCATACAACCCGAGCGCCACCGATCTTGAATCGGACTGGCACGTATTCGATGCCGATGGACAGACGCTCGGCCGTCTGTGCACGGGTATCGCCACGATGCTGATGGGCAAGCACAAGCCGGGATACGTCCCGCATCTGCTCAGCGGCGATTTTGTCGTCGTGATTAACGCCAGCAAGGTGAATATCACCGGCAACAAGGCGACGCAGAAAGAGTACCTGCGGCACAGTCAGTACCCGGGTAACCTGAAGCGGATTCCTTACGAGACGATGCGGGAACGACATCCCGATCGGATCATCCAGCATTCCGTAAAAGGAATGCTGCCGAAGACGAAACTGGGCGCACGCATGCTGTCCCGGCTCAAGATCTACGCCGGGGCCGAACACCCGCACGAGGCGCAGATTAAGGGCGCAGAGGCTGCACGATCCAATAAAGGGGACTCCTAGTTGACGGATCAGCACTATTACTACGGCACGGGCCGCCGAAAGAGCGCAGTTGCGCGCGTTCGCGTTTACCCGACTCCGGGCGGCATAACCGTCAACGGCAAACCCGCGCAGGAAGTTCTTCCTGCCGAGAAGATGATGTTCGAGGCCACCTCCCCTCTTCGCACCTGTGAGTTGGTGGACAACGTCACGGTCGTCGCCAAGATTTCCGGGGGCGGCACTTCCGGCCAGTCGGGCGCCCTGGCCCACGGGATCGCACGTGCGCTTCTCGTGATGGACCCCAATCTGCGTGCTCCGTTGCGCGCCGGCGGCCACCTCACCCGGGACGCCCGGGTCAAGGAGAGCAAGAAGTACGGCCTGAAGAAGGCGCGCAAGGCGCCCCAGTACACAAAGCGCTAGCCCGGCTGGGCGGCCATGCCCTGAGGGGCGGTTGTTTGGATTACATGGAATACCCTCGGCCAAATTTTGCCGGGGGTGTTTCGCGTTATCGGGGTCTGCCTTAGCCGATCTCTGCGGTTACGCAGCGCTCCAGACCGGCGAGGTCGTTCACGATGGTGACGCGTGCGGCCGGTAACGCTGCTTCAAGAATTTCGACTGTCCCTGCTGCTGTCAGAGGATCGATCTCAAACAGGGCGAGAGAGCCGGTCGGGTCCAACAGCTCTGGCAGCGTCGTCGCCAGCCGTCTGACCAGGTCCAGGCCGTCCGCTCCGCCAAGCAGCGCCAGCACCGGTTCCCGCCGGACCTCCGGCTGCGCCGTTGCGAGGCTGTCCGCGCGGACGTAAGGCAGGTTTGCAAGGACGAGTCGGTAACGCCGGCCCTTCAACGGGCTCGCCAGGTCTCCTTCAAAGAAATTAACGCGGTCGGACACGCCATGGTCTTGCGCGTTTCCAAGAGCGACTTCCAGAGCGGCGGGGGAGATGTCCACCGCGTCCACGGAGGCACGGCTCAGCTCTGCCGCCAGGGTTATCGCCAGCGTGCCACATCCCGTCCCGATATCCGCTAGCTGGAGGTCAGCCTGAACGGCTGGATGATCCGCGACCCACTTCAATGCCAGATCGACCAGGAGCTCTGTCTCCCCTCGCGGGATGAGTACTTCCGGCGTGACGTTCAACTCACGGCCGTAGAAGGCTCTTCGGCCCGTGATGTATGCGAGCGGCTCGCGGTCTGCGCGGCGTTCGGTCAGCCGTTGCAGCTCCGCTTCGGTTCCTGGCTCCAGAGTGTCGTTCATCCCGGCGAACATGCGAGCGGGGCTGATCTTCATGACGTGCTGGAGCAGAAGCTCGCCCTCGAGTTGGTATTCCGCAATACCGGCGCATTTCAACCGGGCGCGAGTCCGCTCAATCAACTCACGTATCGGATGGCCGGAGCGATCCCCTGCGGGATTCAAAGGCCCGTCAGTCCCCGACGCCGACCGCCGCCAGCTTTCGGGCCTGTTCGTCCCGTTGCAGGGCGTCGACAAACTCTTCAAGGCCACCCTCGAGCACCCGTTGCAGGTTGTGGCTGGTCAGGTTGATCCGGTGGTCGGTAATTCGACTCTGCGGGAAGTTATATGTGCGGATCTTCTCCGACCGGTCCCCGGTGCCGACCTGCGCCTTGCGGTCGCCGGCGATCTCTTCCTGTTGCTTACGCAACTGGAGGTCCCAGAGCCGGGCGCTGAGGACGCCCATGGCGTGCTGCCGGTTCTGGAGCTGCGAACGTTCTTTCTGGGAGGTGACGACGAGGCCGGTCTCAAGGTGCGTCATACGGACCGCCGTAGCGACCTTGTTGACGTTCTGTCCGCCGGCGCCGCCGGAGTGGTAGATATCGATCCGGATATCTTCCGGTTTGATGTCGATCTCAAGCTCGTCGGGCTTCGGCAGCACCGCCACCGTGGCCGTGGAGGTGTGGACCCGGCCCTGTGACTCCGTGGCGGGAACGCGTTGGACCCGGTGCACGCCACTTTCAAACTTCAGTCTGCTGAAAGCGCCCTTGCCCTGGACCTCAAATATGACCTCGTTCACACCGCCGATTCCAGACTCGCTGATATCGACCAACGTGACCTTCCAGCGCTCGGTCTCGGCGAACCGCTGGTACATCCGGTAAAGCTCGGAGGCGAACAGCGCGGCCTCATCCCCGCCGGCGCCTTTTCTGATCTCCACGATGGCGTCGGCCTCGGCGGTCACGTCACGAGGAAGCAGTGCGAGCTCCAGTTCTTCGGTCAGGCGAACCTCATTCGCTTCAAGTTCCTGGACCTCTTCGCGCGCCATCGCCGCGAGATCGGCGTCGCTTTCGCCGGCGAGCATTTCCTGCGCGCCCGCAAGCTCTTCCGCAATACGTCCATGCTCTCCCGCCAGCTCGACAATGGCCTGCAGTTGCGCGTACTCCTGTCCCAATCGCCGGATCGCGTTGGGATCGGTCGCGACCTCCGGGTCGGACATCTCGCGTTCAACTTCGGCGTGGCGATCGACGATCGCCTGGATCTTTACAAGAGTGGATTCAAGCACGGTTTCAGAATATCACGCACGCACGGCGTGGATTATTAGGGGACGTCGCGCCGGTGAGAGCGCCGTCCTCGCAGGAGTTCACCTGCTGGCGGCCTCTAACTGCCCCGCACAGCGTCCGCGATCGCCTCAACGCTCAACGGCACCCCGAGCTGCTCTCCGTCTCCCTGAAGGGGCCTGAGAGAGCCCTCCCCTGACTCGATCTCCCGATCCCCGATGATCAGGGCGTATTGCGCGTTCATGGAGTTGCTGTAACGCATCTGTGCACGCATGGAGCGACCGGCCGGTGCGACTATCACGGTCAGGCCGTCGTCGCGAAGACCTGCGGCGAGCGCGGATGCGCGCCGTCCCGCATCTTCGCCGAGGTGGACAATCACCACGTCAGGACCAGACCCTGGCGGCTCGTAGCCATGTTGCTCTTTCACCTGCGCAACGAGACGATCAAGGCCGCTGCCGAAACCGATCCCTGACGTGGGTTGCCCCCCGATTAACTCGATCAGCCCGTCATATCGTCCGCCGCCAAGCAAGGTGCTCTGCCCGGCGGCGTTTTCCGGTTCGATCTCGAACACGGTCCGCGTGTAGTAATCCAGACCGCGTACGAGCCGGTGGTCGGCGTAATACTCCAGATCCGGGTACGTGTCCTTGAGACCGTCCAGTAACGTGATTACCGACATCCAGTGCTCTTCACAGGCGTCGCACAGGAAATCGGTCGATCTTGGGGCCGCGTTGCCGATCGCCTGGCACCGTGTTTTCTTGCAGTCCAGTAGCCGAAGTGGCGCACGCTCCAGCCGTTGCCGGTCGTCGTCACAAACCTCGTCGATGTGATTTCTGTAGTAGTCCCGTAAAGCGTCGAGGTAGGCCGGTCGACATTCCGGATCCCCGATGCTGTTAATCCTGAGTTGCGTACCGGTGATGTTCAGAGATCGAATAAATGACCATCCGAGCTCGATCACCTCGACATCGACTTGCGGTGAACTATCGCCTATCGCCTCGACGCCGAACTGGGTGTGCTGCCGGAATCGGCCTGCCTGCGGGCGTTCGTACCGGAATATGGCACCCGTGTAGTACATCCGCACCGGCTGCGGCTGGTTGTGGAGGCCGTGTTCGACATAGGCCCTGCACACGTTCGCCGTACCTTCCGGTCTCAGCGTCAACGAATCGCCGCCGTGGTCCTCGAAGGTGTACATCTCTTTCTGAACGATGTCG
The DNA here is from genome assembly GCA_030747175.1 of Dehalococcoidia bacterium. Taxonomy (GTDB): domain Bacteria; phylum Chloroflexota; class Dehalococcoidia; order Lucifugimonadales; family Lucifugimonadaceae. The sequence goes on from JASLLE010000024.1 coordinate 16,230, forward strand.
GTAGCGTCGCCGACCCCCCGCTCAAAGAGATCGGTCGCTTCGAACATCGGTGTGTCGATCCGGCCGTAGCCGAACCGTGCGGAGGTTTCGGCCGCTTTGTGCAGGGCGAAAACCCAGTAAGGCTGCTCTTCCGGGAGTATGTCGTAGGTGCCGCGAGGCGCGCGGAAGGATGGCATCAGGCCAGCTCCTTCGCTCTCGGCCTGCCGGGTCGATTCCCGGGCAGGGCCGGTAGAGATAACCGTGTGTCGGTGTTTACGCCGGGCTCGCCGCTTCAGGCTACGAGCCCAGCCCCGCATGCTGGAAGATCTTGCCTTCCGTCTTGATGGACGGGGCGATCATCATCTCAGCCTGGTGCATCTCCTGCACGTTGGATGCGCCGACCATTCCCATCGAGATCTCAAGCGCGCCGACCAGGTTCTGGGTGCCATCCGTGAGCGAAGATGGACCTTTGAGGATCTGCTCAAGACTGGCCTTCGTGCCGACCTCGATCCGAGTGCCTCTCGGGAGGGACGAGTGCGGAGTGGCCATGCCCCAGTTGAAGCCCAGCCCGGGTGCTTCTCTCGACTGTGCGAACGGAGTGCCGATCATGACGGCATCAGCGCCCGCTGCGATAGATTTACAGACGTCTCCGCCGGTCCGGATCCCGCCGTCGGTGATGATCGGGACGTATCGGCCGGTGTCCTCAAAATACTGGTCACGGGCGTACGCCGTCTGGATGGTCGCCGTTACCTGCGGGACGCCGATGCCGAGAACCTCACGGCTTGTGCAGGCTGCGCCGGGTCCGACGCCGACGAGGATGCCGGATACGCCCTCTTCCATGAGCTGGCGGGTCACTTCCGGGCTGACGGTGTTGCCGACCAGAACCGGCAGCCCAACGCTCTCGACGAGTTCGGAGAAGATCAGTCCTCGCAGGCTCTTTGATATGTGCCTGACGGTGGTGACGGTGGACTGGACGACCAGAATTTCAGCCCCCGCCTCTTTTACTACCGGGGCCAGTCTCTTGGTATTGGCCGGGATAACAGAAACGGCGCACGTGGCGCCGCTTGCTCTGATCTCTTCAACCCGCCGGGATACCAGGTCGTCCCGCATGGGCTCGCTGTAGACCTTCTGAAGAAAGGCCGTCGCCTCCTCACGGGGCTTACTTGCGATATCCGAATAGATCTCTTCCGTGTCTTCGTACCGGGTCTGCAGGCCGTCCAGGTTCAGAACGGCAAGGCCGCCAAGCCGATTCAGCTCTCCGGCGAACGAGGGGTTGACGACGGCATCCATTGCGGACGCCATGAAAGGGATATCAAACTCGTGTCCGTCCAGGCTGAATGTTGTATCCACCCCTTCCGGATTCACCGTGATTTCGCCGGGAGCGATCGCAACGTCGTCGAAACCCCATGCACGTTTGAGTTCTTTGATCTGAGCCAACGTGGACGGTACCCCCGTGAACGGTACTGAATGACGTGTATTCGTGCTTTTCCTTTCGACTATCTGGTCTCGTATTCAAACCCGAAATCAGGTGAGATTACGAATTTCGACGCGCCGTAAGAAAAAGGGTATTCGGGCGAGTATACGACCGCATCGGATTATCCGGAAGCGGGTAATCAAAACCCGGAGATTCTCGATGTGGACTTTGCCGGTCTCAATTGATGATTCCGTTCGTGATAACCTCGTATCCCACCGCTAACTCCATAAGGTTCCGGGCGAATAAGCGCCGGGCGCGGAGAGGTGAGTGACGGGGCAATAGCCCGGAGATACCCGGCCGACGGCATGGGCAAACAAGCGCAGCCGTACGGCGTCACGGAGATCGACGTGGAGATGACCCGGCCCGCGGCAGCGCCGCTCGCTCACGGACGCGCACGTCGGATATTCCTCCGGCTCCCGTGCTTCCCGGGCTAGAGCGACCGCGAAATGACGAACAAAGTCACACAACCTGGCTCTGATTCCCTGGCAGACAGGGGCCAGATTACTGACGTCCCGGGCGTAACGGTCGGTCACTACACGGACCTTGAGAACGCCACGGGTTGTACCGCCGTGCTCGTGGATGAACCGGCGGTCGGCGGCGTGGACATCCGTGGGACTTCGACAGGCACCCGCGAAACGCAACTGCTGGACCCGCTCGCCCGGATCGAACACATCCACGGCGTAATGCTCTCCGGCGGGAGCGCTTTTGGCCTGGAAGCGGCCACCGGAGCTGTCCGATACCTTGAAGAACAGGGCCGTGGACTCAAGATCGGTCGGATGACGATTCCGCTGGTGCCATCGGCCATTATTTTTGACCTCAATCTCATCTCCCACCTCGTGCGTCCCAACGCCGACAACGGCTACTCCGCGTCGGAAATGGCCGGTTCGGAGACGCACACGGGCTCGGTCGGTGCTGGAGCGGGTGCGACCGTCGGTAAGCTGCGCGGACAGGGTCTGTCCATCAAAGCCGGACTTGGAACCGCGTCTGTATCTCTGGGAGACGGCCTTGTGGTTGGCGCGCTGGTGGTCATGAACGCCATCGGCAGCGTTATCGACCCCGACACCGGCGCTGTGGTGGCTGGCCCTCGTACCGACGCAGGATTTGAGAACACTCTTGACGTTTTAGTGGACGACCCGCCGCGCATGCGTGACCTCATGGGTATACGCAACAGCTCCAACACGGTGATCGGAGTCGTCGCGACCAACGCCGGTATGGACAAGAAAGCCGCTATCCGGTTCGCAGCCGCCGGGCAGGACGCCATCGCCATGTGCGTCCGACCCGCCCACATGGCGGGCGATGGCGACACCGTGTTTGCGCTTGCTACGGGTACACATCCAAAAATTTCCGGCGAAGACGCCATCGCCGGGATCGAGGATCGTCTCAGGGCGGCGGCGATGCGTGCCACGGTGGGAGCTATTCAGTCATCTATCGAACACGCCACCGGCCTGGGCGGCGTGCCGTCTGCCGCCGAGCACATGGCCGCTATCGGCGGGGAGACAGCTCGTGACTAGCGAGAACATCATCACGCTGGACTCAAATACCCCGATCGGGTTTATAGGGGCCGGCCGACTCGGTACAAGCGTGGGGGCGGCGTTGCACCGGGCCGACTTCCGGGTGGTCGCTGTCAGCTCCCGCAGTTCATCATCGGCAGAATCGTTCGCAGAACGAGTCCCCGGCTGTGCGCCTGTGGCCACGAGCCAGGACGTCGCGGACATCGCCGACGCCGTGTTTATCACTACACCCGATGGCGCGATCGAGCCGGTGGCGCGCGAGATCTCGTGGCGAGCCGGGCAGGCGGTGGTCCACTGCTCCGGCGCACGGCCGGTGAGTGATCTGGCCTCGGCTCACGAATCTGGAGCACGCATCGGCGGGGTACACCCACTTCAGACCTTCCCGACCCCGGACAGCGCTGACCTGATTCCGGGCGCGTCCGCCGCCGTTGGATCGGACGATCCGGTTCTGCTGGACTGGCTTCAAAAGGTCGTCTACGTACTCGAGGCAAAACCGTTCACTATCAAAGAACAGCACCGGGCCATCTACCACGCATCGGCAGTGATGGCATGCGGACTTGTCTCTTCCTTGATGGGTCTCGCGGCCGAGGCATGGGCAGTAATGGGCGTGTCCCGGGCGGACGCCCTCAGGGCTTTGAGGCCGCTCACCGCCGCCACCGTTGAGGCCGTCGGGCGCGAAGGCCTGCCGGAAGCGATAACGGGCCCTGCCGTGCGTGGCGATGTCGAAACGATCCGCATGCACCTGGAGGCCATGAAAAGCCTGCCACCGAAGCTAAGCCACGCGTACACCGCACTCAACTACGACGCCATGTCGCTGTTCGAGGAACGCGACGGACTCTCGGCGGAAGCCGGCGCCGAGATCAAAGAACTTCTACGTCAATCACTTGAGAACCACGCAAACGAAAGGCGCTCCTGATGAGAGTGACGACCCGTCAGATATCACGGATGAAGCGGCGTTCAGAGCGCATCGTGATGGTCACGGCGTATGACGCGATGTCCGCGGGAGCGGCGGAGCGCGCCGGAATCCCGATGGTGCTCGTGGGCGACAGCCTGGGACAGGTAGTGCTCGGACACGACTCCACCGTGCCGGTCTCGATGGACGACATGGTCAGCCACACCGCGGCGGTGACACGTTGTGCGCCCTCGCCCTTAATCGTCGCCGATTTGCCTTTCATGAGTTACCAGGTCAGCGAGAAGATTGCGCTCACCAACGCCGCCCGGTTGCTCCAGGAAGGCGGCGCACAGGCAGTGAAGCTGGAGGGTGGCATGCCCGTCGCTGCGACGGTGAAACGACTGACCGAGTCCGGGATCGCCGTGATGGGTCATGTTGGTTTCACACCGCAGTCGGTCCACCAGCTCGGTGGCTACCGGGTGCAGGGCCGCACGGAGGATGGAGCGGCACGGCTGTTGGAAGATGCGCTGGCCCTCCAGGAAGCCGGTGCTTTTGCGGTGGTGCTGGAACTGGTGCCGACCGAAGCGGCGGCGTCCGTGACGGAGCGCTTGTCGATCCCGACGATTGGCATCGGCGCAGGCCCGGAGTGCGATGGGCAGGTGCAGGTGTTTCACGATCTGCTCGGATTGCTGCCGGACTTCAGGCCGAGACATGCCGGTCGATACGGCGATCTCGCGGGTGTCATCGACGAGGCCCTGTCGCAGTACGCCGAAGACGTGCGTGGCAACAAATTCCCGACCGAAGCCGAATCGATCTCTATCAGTTCAGGTTCGGCAGGGAAGTAAAGGGCCAGGGGCATTTGACGCTTGACGGGACCACCAAGTGCGGGTAATCGAGACCGTTTCCGAGATGCACGCCGCCCGGGTGAATATGGCAGGGCCGGTCGCGGTCGTCCCTACGCTGGGCGGGCTGCATGCCGGTCACGAGGCGTTGATGCACGCCGCCCGGGCGCGTGCCGGTAGCGTGATTGCGACACTTTTCCTGAATCCCACGCAGTTCGGTCAGAACGAGGATCTCGCGGAGTATCCGGCCGACCGGGAGCGCGATCTCGAGGTGATGCGGAACGCGGGTGTGGACATCGTATTTGCGCCGCCGGTTGACGAGATGTATCCGGAGGGAGACACGTTCGTCGTCGAACCCGGGCCTATCGGAGCGGTCCTCGAAGGCGAAGACCGGCCGGGACATATGCGAGCCGTTGCGACCGTGGTCGCCAAGCTATTCAACGCAACCCGGCCTGACCTCGCCTACTTCGGAGAGAAGGACGCACAGCAACTGGAAGTGGTGCGTCGGATGTCCCGAGACCTTCGATTCGGAATCGAGGTCGTACCAGTTCCCACGGTGCGAGACGAACGGAACCTGGCCCTGAGCAGCCGGCATTCCTACCTCACGGAACCGGAGCGAAGCGCGGCGGAGGTCGTTTACGCCTCCCTGTGTGCGGCCCGTGACCTGTGGGACGGAGGCCAGCGGTCGGCCCCGGAGCTCGAAAGCGCCATACGGGACGTGATTGCATCGGAGCGTCTCGCTACACTGTGCTACGCCGTTGTGGTTGATCCCGAGACCTTTGAACCACATAAAGAGCCGGGAGCCGTGTCACACGCGCTGGCCTTGATCGCCGTCACGATTGGATCGACCAGGTTGATCGACAATCTGCGGCTCGGTTGAAATACGAAATCCCGCACGCGCCCGATGTTTCAGGCGCACACAGCCCCGCAGGTGACATACCGCATTGAGAATTCTGATTACCAACGACGATGGCGCGTTCAACCCGGCCCTGTGGGCTATGGTCGAAGCGGTAAAAGACCTCGGCGATGTCATCGTGTCGGCCCCGGACCGTGACCGCAGCGGCGTCGGAGCCAGCCTCACGCTCAACGACCCGTTGCGTGCGAAGCCGATCACATCGCCGATCTCCGGGATCGAGGCGTGGGCCGTCGAAGGAACGCCGGGCGATGCCGCGATCCTCGGGTTAAAGGAGCTTTCCAAAGAACCGGTCGATCTCCTGCTCAGCGGGATGAACCCCGGCAACAACGTCGGCGCTGACCTGACCGTGTCCGGAACTATCGGCGCCGGGTTGCAGGGATTCCTGAACGGCGTCGCCACCGCGTCGATCTCGGTGGGACTCGCAAAAGACGCCGAGACATCGGTCGTGGGCGCAGCAGTCCACGACCTGGCGGAGTCGATGCTCAAGCATGTCGCGGCCGGGGGACCGAAACCGTTCGTTAACGTCAACTTCCCGAAGACGAGCGATGGCCCTTACCAGGGTGCGATGCTGGCCAGGCCGAGCAAACGCACCGTATCGGACGAGGTCGAGACAGAGACGCGCGGGTTCCGAACATTTTTCTGGATCAAACGGCCCCCGTCGGTCACCGATGAAGGTTCACAACGAGACGCGGACACGGATGTGTGGGCGATGCGAAACAGCTGGGTATCACTGACCCCGCTCGACGGCGGGCTGTCTGCAATCAGTCCGGAAGAGTTCGGCACTCAGGCGGTCGAGGTCCTGAATCGATCTGTGAAGAACGGTGCTGGCTCACAGGCGGACGAAGCCGCCGGCTGACCCCCTGACCCCCAATGGGGGGCTTATTTGGTCGCAGCGGCGGCGGCGTGGAGTTTCGTCGCTCCTTCGGCCATGCCCCGGCTCAGGATATCGACCTCGCTCGAGTAGCAGATGATCTTGGCCCCACCCTTGATCCACTGCTCGCCCTGTTCGATGGAACTCACGAGCATTGATACATCTTTGCCATGCCTGACCGCGCCCTCGATCAGGCGCGTTCGGTACTCGTCGATCACCTTCGCCTGGTCCGGAGTGGCGAACACGCCAAGCTCCTGCGCGAGGTCTGCCGGGCCGAGGGTGACGGCGTCGATGCCGGGGACGCTCATGATCTCGTCCAGGTGATCGAACGCCTGCTGTGACTCGAACATAATCGTGACGTGGATTTGCTGGTTGATGAAAACCTGGGCTTCCCCGAGCTCGCCGTGTTCGTAGTCCGTTCCGGGCCCGAACCCGGCCATCCCGCGCAGACCGTCCGGCGCGTAGCGTGATGCGCTCGCCACTTCCTCCGCGATCTCAGGGGTGTCGACCTGTGGGATGTGGAGGCACCAGACACCAGAATCGAGCAGCCGCGTGATCCATTCACGATTGCCTTCGGGGGGACGGACCGTGATCGGGAATCCCAGCGCTCGGGACAGGAGGGCCATGTTGCCTATGGTCTCCATCGACGGCGATGAATGCTCGATGTCAACACGGGCGTAGTCCATTCCGGCGGACTTCATCAACTGGAGGATTGCCGGGTTGCGGACCATGTTGACCCACGAGCCGATCTGCGCCTCGCCTCGTGCCAGTCCTTCTTTCATCGGGTTGGTTCGCATCGAGCTTTCCCCTGTCTACGTCTGAATTTCGTCGACCCACGTCGGCTCCGGCAGTCTAAACCGGTCAGCCGCCCACATGAGGGTCACTTTCAACTGGGCACGAACGAACGAGCGTAATCTCGGCAGCCCGGGAATCTCAGGGCCCCGGGCGGCAACGGCGAAGAAACCCGCCAGCGACGCCACGGAAGCGTCAAGGGCATCCTGATCGACCGTCCACCGTGCCCCGTACCACTCCGACACCACCTGTGGATCAGGTCCGCCTTCGACCTTCACCGCTTGCGCGAAAGCCGCCATATCGAACTCCGGCGGAGCGCTCGACGCGTGCGGCCAATCGAACAGTACCAATCTCCCATCCACAAGCCGTAGATTATCGGACCGGACATCACGGTGGATAAACGTGCGCTCGAACGACGGGTCCGCCAATCGTCTTGATGCCTCCGTGAGAACCGAACCATGCTCCTGAAACCATCGCTCCGCTTCGCCCCCTTTCGCGCCCGCAAGAGCAGCCGATGGCGCCATTTCCTCAACAGAAAATGCACATCTCCAGGTGTTTTGTTCAGTCGAACCGGCCAGCCCGGGCGTCTGCAACCATGCCGGCAGGGTGGCCCCTCTCGTAGATTCATGAAAAACTGCCAGTTCCGTAACGACCTGACGAGCCAGACTGGCGGACCAGGGTGGCGCCGTTCTGGGGCCGAGATCCTCCAGGAGGAGAACGCTCCAATCTTCAACAACAAACGATCCGAGAAATTCCGGGGCGTAGCCATCAAGAATGTCTGGCAGTTCCCGATAGATGCGTAACTCGCGGATAAACGCCTGACGCATGAAGTCGTTCGATTCCGCGTTGATCCCTTTCAGGAACGCACGCCGCCCGTCGTGAAGTCGCAGCCGGTAGGTTGGCGTCGGGCCATAGCCACCCCACGCCCGGGTCGCTCGCGCTACCGGGGAGCCGAGCAGGCGCGCTGTCTCGGACTTGACGGAAGCCGGGACATTTCTCCAGGGCGTTTTTTCTTCGACCCCTGTGTGCGGCATGAGACGGCAAATATACTTCAGCGCCCTGATCCAAGTGGAATCGGGCGGGTCTGTTCAACATACCCTGGAAGGAATCGGACACGGATGCCAGAAAGAACCATCGCCCCGTACGGGTCGTGGCGCTCACCGATAAGCGCCGAGAGCGTATCCGCGGCCGGGGTGCGATTGAGCTCGGTCTCCGTTGACGGCGATGATGTGTACTGGCTCGAAGGCCGGCCACTGGAGGGCGGGCGCAGTGTTCTGGTGGTGCGACGGAGTGACGGATCGATCGAGGACGTGACTCCGGAGGGGTTTAACGTTCGCACGACGGTGCACGAGTACGGCGGCGGGGCGTACCTCGTTCACGATGGCGTCGCGTATTTCTCCAACTACGCGGATCAGCGGATTTACAGGCAGGTTTCCGGTGGTTCGCCGGAGCCGATCACGCCGGAGACGAGTTCACGCGTGCGCTTTTCCGATGGGCGGTTGAGGGCGGATGGCTCTGCGATGTACTGCGTCCGTGAGAGCCACCCGGACGATGGCAGCGAAGCAATCAACGAAATCGTACGGCTGTCGCTTGACGGATCGGGGAACGAGTCCGTCGTCGCATCCGGCCGCGATTTCTATGCCGCGCCGCGACTGAACCCGGATGAAAACCGCATCTGCTGGCTGGCCTGGGATCACCCGAATATGCCGTGGGATACCTCGTACCTGGAGATCGCTGAGCTGGATCAGCAGGGCGGCGCTTCGAAGGCGCGAGTGGTGGCTGGCCGGGACGGCGTTTCGATCTACCAGCCGGAATGGGGTCCAGATGGCCGGCTCTACTTCGTGTCTGACGAATCAGGCTGGTGGAATCTGTACGTGCTTGAAGATTCCGGTGAGGCCTTTCCGCTTGCGCCGATGGAGGCCGAGTTCGGGCATCCGATGTGGGGCCTCGGCGCGTCCACGTACGGTTTCCTGCCTGATGGCCGCTTGCTGGCGACATGGAGCAAGGACGCCATCGCCGGAATGAGCGTCGTTGAGCCGGACGGCGGCGGGGTGACGCCCATCGACATCCCGTTCACTTCTCTCGGCGCTTCGTACGGAAACCTGGCGATTCTTGATGGTCCCGATGGGCGCCGGGCCGTGGGGCTGGGTTCTTCTTCCAGCTCAGGTTCGGCCGTCGTATCGATCGGTATCCCGACCGGCGAATCCGAGATCGTGAAACGTGGTGGAACGGTTTCGGTTGATCCCGGATATCTGTGTGATGCACAACCGATCTCGTTCCCGGTCGGGGGCGATCAGGTTTCGCACGCCATCTGGTACCCGCCGAAAAACGCAGATTTTGACGGGCCGTCTGATGAATTGCCGCCCCTGGTGGTGATAAGTCACGGCGGGCCTACGTCACAGACGGACGGCTCCCTGAGCATGGGCATCCAGTTCTGGACGAGCAGGGGCATCGGTGTTGTGGATGTGAATTACCGGGGCAGCTCTGGCTACGGGCGCGCCTATCGCGACGCTCTGCAGGGGACGTGGGGCCTGTTCGACGCGGAAGACTGCATCGCGGCGGCTCGCTACCTGGCTGATCGGGACCTGATTGATTCGAAGCGCATGACGATCCGCGGTGGCAGCGCGGGCGGCTACACGACGCTCGTCGCGCTGGCGTTCCACGACGAGTTCGCGGCGGGCGCCAGTTACTACGGCGTTGCCGATCTCTCGGCGCTCGCCGAGGAAACACACAAGTTTGAGTCCCGATATCTCGACGGCCTGATCGCTCCATACCCGGAAGGCAAGGCGGTCTACGATGAGCGGTCGGCGATCGAACACGTCGATGGTCTATCGGCGCCCCTGATTCTCTTCCAGGGGCTGGAGGACAAGGTTGTTCCGCCGGAACAGGCGCGCATGATGGCAGACGCGTTGCGAACGAAAGGCGTCCCGTTTGCGCTGATGGAGTTCGAGGGAGAGCAGCACGGTTTGAGGAAGGCCGAGAACGCTATCCGCAGCCTGGAGGCCGAACTGTACTTCTACGGACGGATCTTAGGATTTGATCCGGCTGATGAGATTGATCCGGTGCAGATCGAGGGCCATTAAGTAGACGAGTCCTCAGCTGAAGGTCCCGCGAAGACCACGCGACGCCGTACCGGGTTAATCGCGGTCATCCCGAACTTGATTCAAGATGACGCGTTGGGGGAGTTCTCTTATAACTCACTGAATCCATCGCTTCACCAGTCCAGGGTTTCGCTACGTCGACGCAGCCCATGAGCTCGACGACCTCGCCTACACCGCCATCGCAGGACGGTGTTGCGCCCAGGGGCGTGCTTGTTCGAACGCTGCCGAGGCCGCCAGAACCGTCTCCTCGTCTCGCATCCTTCCGATTATGTGGAGGCCAATCGGCATTCCGTCCTCGGAGAAACCGGCCGGGACGGTCGCCGCCGGATTACCGGTCATGTTGAACAGGTAGGTGAACGGCGTGAAACCCATGCGGCGGTCCGGGACCGGCATACCGCCGATCTCCTCCGGTTCGTTCCCTATCGGGAAGGCCGGGACGGCCGTCGTCGGGGTGAGCAGCAGGTCGTAATTTTCGAAGAAGTCCCCGACGTACGACCGATACTTCATGATCCGGGCCTGCGCCATGATCAGCGTCTCGGTCGACATGTCGCGACCGCGCTCAATGCCGAGCCGGTAGTAGTCGGTGACCAGATCCGGGTGCTGTTCCAGCATCCAGCCGTTTTGTGCAAACGCCTTCGACCTGAACACCCCGAAAAACGCTTCGAGCACCGCTTCCGGGTCGTCCGCTCTGAAACCGGGCTCGTCTACCGTTGCGCCCAGCTCAGAAAACACCTGCGCGGCGGCCCCTGTGACCTTCACGACGCCCGGGTCGACCGGCACGCCGCCAAGATCGTGGCTCCAGGCGATCCGTAACCCCCGCACGCCGCGATCCAACGCCGCCACGAAGTCCGGCGGCTCTTCGTCAATCGTGCCCGGCTCTGCGTCCGGCGACGGGCCTGACATCGCCTGCAACATGATGGCGGCGTCCCGCACGTCCCTTGCCATCGGCCCGGCGGACGATGTGTTGATCGGATTCCAGCCCGCCAGTCCACTTGCGCGACGCGGCGCCCTGCCCTGCGTGGCCTTGATACCGTAGATACCGCAAAGGGCGCTCGGAATACGTATCGAGCCGCCGCCGTCGCTGCCCTGCGCCAGCGGCGTTACCCCGGCCGCCACGGACGCGCCCGCCCCGGCGCTGGACGCCCCGCTTGTGCGCCCCGGGTCCCACGGGTTGACGCAGGGATCGCCGAGCCGGTTCTCGCCGGTACCGATGTGGCCGTACTCGGGCGTGTTGGTCTTGCCGATGATGACGGCGCCGGTCGACTTGATCCTCTCGACGGCCAGCGCGTCCGTCTCTGCGATGCGGTCGCTGAACACGAGGCTGCCGTCGGTGTGACGAAGCCCGGCCACGGCCTCCATGTCCTTGATCGATGTCGGAACGCCATGAAGCGGTCCGAGGTCGTCCCCGTTCATTACGGCCAACTCGGCGGCGCGCGCCGCGTCGAGCGCGTAGTCCGAGGCGATCGTGAGAAACGCGTTCAAGGCCGGGTTAAACCGCTCGGCGCGCTCCAGAGCGTTCTCGGTCAGCTCGACCGGCGACACCTGTTTGGATGCGACCATTTCTCGCAACTCGTGTGCGGGCGTCCAGGCGAGTTCGTTGTTGGTGGGCATGGTTCTCTCCTTACGCCATCATCCCGTTATCGGTCCATCGCCGGGCAACGTCTATGCAGCGCATGAACTCTGCTCCCGGGTATATGAGGATGATCACAGCCCTCATACGCGCGTAAACTCGTCATTGTGATTCCGCTGCAGCCGTGATGCGGTTAGCAAACTCATTAGCAAACACCAGTTGCTCGTCAGTAGGCATGGCCTCTCTCGCACTGTGGGTCAAATTCCGCAAGTCATTAAATTTATTAAACTCACTCTTGAATGCGCTTTGATCTCTGAATCCTATTCCCCGCATAATCGGTTGAAAAACCTGCCAATTATTCTTGTGAATAATGATGTCATGAAAATCAAACAATACGGCAAAACTTAGCGGTTCTTCAAACGAAGAGGTGTCCTCTCGGCGTTCCAATGTTTTTTTCCTTACGCCCAAGGGAACACCTTTCCGCCACCACTCACTTTCGCACCAATGCCCCTCTCCGTACGCAGCAACCAATACTCGATCGACCAACGCTTTGAAACCACGTTCCGCGCGGGTACCTGCCCCGCCTATTTGGGTTTTCGGGTCTTCCGGGACCAACGTTACCGTGAACTGATCGTTCATGAACGTTTGTTGGAATTCTGCGACATCTTCATTGATTATTTTGGCAATTTCGTTGTTGGTCCACGATTGATCGACTTCAGGTTCGATCCGATGTACCCATAGCCAGTGACTGCGATCACTACCACCACGCAACGCCTTAGAAGCCACATGCAAAGTACATGACCACAAACTGGAAAACGGCTCTCCGTTAGTCTTAGTTGATTCGTGACAAACGGGGCAAATCCAAACGCTGTCGAATTGGTCCATCCCGAACCTCCGAAAGAGTACGTACTCCGATACGGCACAATCTATTACAGTTGAAACTCAAGTGCACGGAATTTTCCAAAGAGTGGAACCGGAATTCGCATTACTAGTTCATCCCATCGTCCGTCCATCGCCCGGCAACGTCTATGCAGCGCATGAACTCTACTCCCGGACGCGATCGGATGTGTTCGACCAGCTTCTCCAGCGCTACGAGGCGGGCAAGACGACCCGATATGTGTGGGTGCATGGTCAGCATGAATGAGCGATTCAGCCGGTGTGCGCCGTCAAACTCCCACTTCCAGGCTTCAAGCACGGCCGGGGGCGTCGACATCGGGGAAGTTCGTCCGGCTACCGGCGAGTAGTTGTAGAACGGCGCGTCGTCGAGCGCCCAGTGGACCGGCAACTCCACCATTCGGCCGCCCTGAGCATCCACGAAGTAGGGAATATCGTTGCCCATGAGGCTCGAGTCGTAGACGAAGCCGCGCTCCTTGAGCAGGTCCAGTGAGTTGGCGCTCAGCTCCCACGATGGCGAGCGGTAGCCGAGCGGACGCTGCCCGGTAATCCGTTCCAGGATCTCCGAGCCGTGGTCGAGAACTTCGGCTTCTTCGCCATCGCCCGACAGCGTGGCCGGCGGCTCGTGCCTGTACCCGTGATGGGCGATTTCGTGGCCTCGGTTAGCCACGTCTCGCACTGTGTCCTCGTGCCGCTCGGCGACCCACCCGGGCACGAAGAAAGTGGTCCTGACGTCCAGATCATCGAGCAAATCCAGAATGCGGGGCACGGCCACGTTGGGGCCGAACTCGCCCATCGACATGATGCTCGGCTGGTCTTCGAGGTCGGGGTTGCGATTCAACGTCGCGGACGGTCCGTCCATGTCGAACGTAAGCATCGCGACGCATCGAGTATCGCCCGGCCAGATCCCACTCATGTCTTACTCCTGCTAGTAGTCCTTTGCCGTCCGGCTATGAATTCGTCTCGCCAGGCCTATGTTCATACCCAACGAGCCGCGCCCATGGCGCCCACCGCTGCAAGTCCGATCACGGCGTGCAGTTTCTCGTAGACACTCGCCTGGAAATCCAGCGACGCCAGCGAGATCGAGCCCGGTGACTGTTCGTTGAGCCTGCGTCCTCGCGCCTGGCTGAACCCGGCAAGGCCGCCAAACAGAAGGGCGACAAAAGCCGCCACGATGCCGACGCCAATGGCCCAGCCCCAACCGGTGTCGAACAGGTCACCGAACCCGCGACCGGGCGTGCGAGAGATCAGCAGAAAGCCGACGATGATCGTTATCGCTGCCGCGCCGTGGACGACCGGCCCCCAGACCCTGTTGATCGATGCGGTGACCGTCTTTTCCATCTCGGGACCGAGCGCCCGAAGCCGGGGATTCAGGATGAACGCGGCGAAGAAAGCGCTGCCCACCCACACCACGCCCGGCGCGATGTGGAGGATGCGCATTATCACGAGTTCGGTGTCCATAGAACCTCTCTGGTGCTGGCCGCCAATCGCTTCACCATCGGACGGCATTCTATCGGCCCGTCGATAAGCGACGGGTTACGGCGCGTGGCGCTGGGCGTAAAGTAGCGCCCGACAGATGGACGCAACGTTGCAACACAGGGATTCCAGATGCACGAACTGTTGAGCAAATCAGCGACACAGATCGCATGGGTGATCCGTGGACAAGAAGTCTCCTCGGAAGAAATCTCCCGCGCTGCGCTTGAGCGAATAGACGAGGTCAATCCAAAGCTAAACGCCGTCGTGGCGCTGGCCGCAGAGAGGGCGATGGACGAGGCTCGGCAACGGGATGCGCAGACGGCTCGTGGTGAGTCGATGGGGCCGCTACACGGCGTACCGATCACCTTGAAGGACTCACACGACACCGAGGGCATCGTCACTACCGGCGGGACGACCGGCCGGGCCGGGAAGATGCCGGATGCAGATTCGCCGCCCGTTGCCAGGCTACGCGCCGCGGGCGCAGTGGTGCTCGGGAAGACCAACACGCCCGAGTTCACGATGTCTTTCATCACGGAGAACCTCGTGTACGGCAAGACCAACAATCCGTACGACGTGACGCGCACGCCCGGCGGCAGCAGTGGCGGCGCGGCGGCGATCGTGGCGGCGTGCGGCGCTTTCCTGGAGCTGGGTTCGGACCTCGGCGGCAGCGTTCGCGTACCGGCCAACTACTGCGGCATCGCCGGGTTGAAGACGTCTGCCGGGCGCGTCCCTCGCACCGGCCACGCCTTCCCGTGGGGCGGGCCGTTGGACCGATTCGGAACGGTCGGGCCGCTGGCCCGTCGGGTCGAAGATCTCAAGCTGGCACTGTCGATAATTTCAGGCCCGGACTGGATTGATCCCTTCGTAGAACCTGTGCCGATACGCGACCCTGACGAGGTGAGCGTCGCCGGGTTGCGCGTGGCGTTCTTCACGGACAACGGCTGGCAAACACCGACCGCCGAGGTTCAAGAAGCCGTCAGATCGGCCGCTGGAGTGCTGTCCGCAACGGGAGCGCATGTCGAGGAGAACTGCCCGGATGCGGTTACCCGGGCATCTGACCTCGCCCGGCAATCTTTCGGAGCGGATGGCGGCTACCTCGCCCGGAAGCTGCTTTCCGGGGCCAACACGTCGGAGCCTTCGCGTTTCCTGTCTGAGCGCGCCGGCGGTCCGCCCGAGGACGGGTTGTCGGTCGAGCAGTACGCCGCCCTGATGCACGAAGTGGATGCCACCCGCAGCGAAATCGTGGGCTTCATGAAGAACTTCGACGCCATCATCTGCCCGGTCGCCGCTCAACCGGCGCCGACCCACGAAGACGCCGAGGGACTCGGATATAGCTACACGCAAGCTCACAACCTGAGTGGCCTCCCGGGAGCTGTCGTACGCGGCGGAATTTCCCCGGAAGGTCTGCCGATCGGCGTCCAGATCGTGGCGCAGCCATGGCGGGAGGATGTGGCGCTCGCGGTAGCGGCCGTGATCGAAGAAGCAACCGGCGGCTGGGAGCCACCGGCTCTTTAGAACCATCAAGCCATTTCAGCGAAACCTGGACACGCCAGAAGAGACCATCGCCAGAGGAACCCGTCGAAGGAAACATAATGGACAACCTGCTAAGCGCATCCGTGACCGAACTTGTCGAGTTGATCCGATCGAGGCGGCTTTCCTCGGTGGAGCTGGTCACGGCGAACATCGAGCGCATCAAGGCGGTCAACCTGGCTTTGAACGCCGTGGTGCAGCTTTGCGAGGAACGCGCGCTGGCCGAGGCGGCGCAGTGTGATGCCGAGCTTGCCGGCGGGCAGCACCGTGGGGCGCTACATGGCGTGCCGTTCACGCTGAAGGACTCGCACGACACCGAGGGGATCATCACGACGGGCGGCACGACCGGGCGATCTGAGTTTGTGCCGGACGCGGACTCGCCACCGACAAAGCGGCTCCGGGATGAGGGCGCCATCCTGATAGGGAAGACCAATACTCCCGAGTTGACCTTCGCAGGTATCACCGACAACCTGATCTACGGCCGGACCAACAACCCGTACGACGTGTCACGAACCCCGGGTGGGAGCAGCGGCGGCGCCGCATCAATCGTCGCCGCCGGTGGATCGCCTCTCGATCTTGGCAGCGACACCGGCGGCAGCATCCGCGGCCCGGCGAACTACTGTGGCATCGCCGGACTCAAGCCGACTTCCGGCAGAGTCCCGCGAACCGGGCACATCGTGCCCCCGGGCGGGTACCGCGATGCCTTCACGACGATCGGGCCGCTCGCACGGCGCGTGGACGACCTGATCCTGACCTTCCCGCTGATCGCTGGACCTGACTGGCGCGACCCGTATATCGTCGATATGCCGGTGAGGGATCCCGATCTGCTTGAGTTCTCCGAGCTACGTGTGGCGACCTACGACGACAACGGGGTTCTGACGCCGACGCCCGAGGTCAGGGCTGCCATCAAAACCGCTGGCGAAGCGATAGCGCAAACCGGCGCAGGCGTTACGGAAAATCGGCCGGGCGCCGTGACCCGGGCGTCCGAGTTGCTGGACCGAACCCGTACCGCAGACGGCGGCGCGTACGCCCGGGTACTGCTGGAACGTTACGGGACGACCCGGATCAGCCCGACCCTGCAATCACGAATCGACGGCAGCGGCGGCGCGCTGGACGCGGACGGGTTGGCCGGAGTGCAGGACGAGATCGACCTGTTGCGCTCCGAGATGCTGGCCTTTATGGACGACTACGACGCAATCGTGTGCCCGGTCTCGGGGTTCCCGGCCCCACTTCACGAAGACGCCGAGTCAACCACGCGGGGCGGTTACACACACGTTTACAACATGACAGGGTGGCCGGCGGTCGTGGTGCGTGTTGGGACCTCGCCGGAAGGGCTGCCGATTGGCGTCCAGGTCGTAGCGAGGGCGTGGCGGGAAGACGTGGCGCTGGGGCTGGCGGGCGCGATTGAAGTAGCGACCGGAGGCTGGCAGGCGCCGGCGCTTCAGGTTTACGAATCCTGAATCTCAGGTTACATGGGCGAGCCTCACGTTGAGGATTCTCCCTCACCCCAACTCTCTCCCGCTGGGAGAGGGGATCCTGGAGACATCTGTTTTCGCGATTAGAAGGAACAACAAATGCCCGGCGCAGTAGCTGATCTTGTATTTACCGGCGGCACGGTGCACGCCGTGGACGCGAACAACACCATCGCCGAGGCCGTGGCTGTTGCCGACGGACGCATCCTGGCTGTTGGGTCTGATGCAGAGGTGCTGTCGACCGCGGGTTCGGACACCGAGCGCGTGGAGCTTGGCGGGCGGTCGCTGCTGCCGGGAATGATCGAGGGCCACGGACATTTCTCAGGGCTGGGCGCGGTTCAACGGCAGATCGACTGCAAAGCGCCGGGGATGGGTTCGATAGCGGCGATTGTTGAAGCGGTCCGCGAGCGCGCCGAGATGCAGGCTCCCGGGACGTGGATTTACGGTCGGGGTTACGACCAGTCACGCCTTGCTGAAAAGCGGCATCCGGGTCGAGCCGACTTTGATGCTGTTGCGCCGGACAATCCGGTACTGTTCACGCGGACCTGCGGCCACATCGTCGCCTTCAACTCGAAAGCGATGGAAACGGTCGGCATTACTGACGACGTGTCAGACCCGGAAGGCGGTCGATACACGCGTGACGCAGCGGGCAAGCTAACCGGTATCGCGTACGAGCGCGCCAACATCCCGTTTCGCAGCCTTCCCCCGGCTCCGGCTGACGACCTCCGAGAGCACCTTCTCGAGGCGAATCGCCTTTACTTGAGCGCCGGTTGCACCAGCGTCCATGACGCAGGCGGACTATTCGGGGCGTACATGGAACAGGCACAGGAGATGGTGATCTCGGGCGAGTTAAACGTCCGCCTGTACGCGTTCGTGACGGTGAACGCCCTGGATCACCCGCACGTGCCGATCCTTGACACCGGATTGCACACGGGTTTCGGCGACGAGCGATTGCGTATAGGGGCGTTCAAGATCATGACGGACGGGTCGTCCTCCGGCCCAAGTTCTTCTACACGGGAGCCGTACACATCTGACCCCTCAACAAACGGCATCGCCTACTGGGAGCAGGAAGACCTGGACAACCTGATCGGCAGAGCGCACCGGGCGGGATGGCAGTGCACGGTACACGCCGTCGGGGACGGGGCCATCGAGCAGACGCTGGATGCGATGAAGCGTGCGCAGGCGGAGTTCCCGCGTAAAGGACTGAGGCACCGGATCGACCACTGCGGGATAACACCGCCCGATCTACAGGAACGAGTGATCGAGCAGGGCATCGTGCCATCCATGCAGCCGGCCTTCTTCTGGGAGTTCGGCGACGGCTACATCGCCAACTACGGCCGGCACCGGGCCGACGTGATGTTCCCGGCGGGTACGCTGATCGATCGTGGTGTGGTCGTGGCGGGCGGTTCCGATGCGCCGGTGACGGACCATCGGCCATTGCTGGGCATTTCGCAGGCGATGACCCGGACCACGCAGGACGGCGATGTGTGCGGCACGGATCACGCGGTGACGCTGGAGACGGCGA
>JASLLE010000025.1 GCA_030747175.1 Dehalococcoidia bacterium
GATGGAACCTGTTGGACTCCCTGGCGCAGGCGATCCAGCGTTCTGGTCTTCCCACCTGGCGCCCCGCCGGCCGACGTAAACAAACGCGCCCCTTATGACCGCCCGTCCCCGTATACTTCGCCCGTCCTCACAATCCGCGCAATGATCGGTTCCCAGGCCGCCAGTTCAAGGAGATCCCTGATATGGCCCTCAAAGTCGTCAACGTCGCACGTCCCATGTCCGACACCAGCATGTTCGAGGCCGCCGGGATCGAGGTCATTCAACACCCGGTCGATTCCACAACATCTAAAGCCGAGTACATCGATGTCCTTCGCGATGCCGATGGCGCAATGATCGGCACGCTCCCCGTCACCGATCGGGAAGTCTTCGAAGCGTGCCCCAATCTGAAGATCGTCAGTCGGGCGGGGGTGGGGCTCGACTCTGTCGACCTGCCAGCCGCGACCGAGTTCGGGATCCTGGCCTGTAATTCGCCTGGAGTGAACACTTCCGAGGTTGCGGACCACGCCATGGCCCTGTTGTTGTCGCTGACACGGCTCGTGCGCGAGGCGGACGGCGCGGTCAAGGCCGGCAAGTGGAGTGACGACCCCGGGTCTATCGCGGCGTTCAGACCCAACCTTCGCCGTATCGCCGGCAGCACCGTGGGAATCATCGGCCTTGGCAATATCGGACGAGCCTTCGCGAACCGCATACGGGGTTTCGGCCCCGAGCGGATCATTTCGTACGATCCCTACGTTCCGCAGACGACGGCCGATCTTTACGGAATTCAACTGGTGTCCCTGGATGAACTCCTCACATCTGCCGATTACATAACTATCCATACACCTTCGACGGGTGAGACACACCACCTGATTAATGCGGACACGCTGACGCAGATGAAGCCGACGGCCATCCTGATCAACTGCGCCCGCGGGCCGATCGTCGATCCCGTGGCTCTCCAGTACGCGCTCCAGACCGGGCAGATCGAGGCGGCAGGGCTGGACGTGACGGAGACGGAACCGGTCGACGCAGAAGACCCGTTGCTGGGGGTCGACAACCTGGTCCTCACGCCACATATCGCCGGCTCATCACCGGTTTCTGGCATTGAGGGCAGCCGCAAACAGGCTGAGAACGTCTTGCTGGTGCTAACAGGGCGCCCGCCGCACGGGCTCGGCAACCCCGAGGTGATCAAAACGATCGCTGTGTTGCGCGCGACCGATGCCGGCCGCTGGGAAGGTATTCCGGACTTTTCGACCGCGCTGGCTCTGTAGACCGCGGAGATGTGAGAGGGGAGAGGGGAGAGGGGAGAACGCCCCTCTCGTCATGGCCGCTGGGGCTTTACGCCTCGCGCCATGCTACCCGGGGATTCCAGCCGAGGACTCGTCGCGCCTTTTCTATGCTCAGGGCCGAGTTGTAACCTTCCAGATCTCCCCTGATCTCGGCGTCCGGGTAGGCCTCACGCACGAGGTCGATCGTCGGGACGTTTGCGCTCGTGTCGGGTGCATTGATGAAAAAGGCCTCGTGCCCGTCCCAGTCCTTTTCAATCGCCAGGCGGCAGGCCGTTGCGGCCTCTTCAAGATCAGTCCAGCCCCAGAAGTGCTTCGGCGCCTTCTCATCGATCATGCCTTCGCCGACCCGTGATCGCATCTCCGCCTGGCGCTCTCTCGTCAACAGGGCATGGAACCGCATCGATGCGATCTGCACCCCGCCCGGCCGCCGCCTCACGAACGCTTCCGCCATCTCCTCGCCAAGCCATTTGCTCTGCGAATAAGCGTCCTCGGCAAGGGTTGATTGCTCCTCGTCGATCGGGAAATAGGGTCTCGATGTGATATCCATCGAGTAAACGGCGCCTATGGCGTTTACCGACGAGGCCATCACGATCTTTCTCACCCCGTGGATTTCGGCGGATTCAAGAACCGCCCAGTTGGACAGCATGTTCACGCGGAACACCTCGAACTCGGACGCGATATTCGGGTTCGTTATTGCCGCCATGTGGATGACGGCATCGCACCCCCGCATGGCCGATGTCACCTGGCCGATGTCCGTCGTGTCCACGAACTTGAAGGCGGATTCCCCTGCCTTCCCCCTCGTGTCTGGCGCGTCCGGGGGAGCGCTCCGATCGGCTCGGACCACCTCGTAGCCATGTGAGACGAGGTCATCCGCTATGGCCGTGCCGGCAAGTCCGGCTCCGCCTGTTACAAGGACTTTCATGTCGTAGGCGCCTTTTCGATTAAGTTGGTGCAAGCCCGATAAACATCTCAGAGATGCCCTCTCCTGGCCGGAGAGGCCGGGGTGTGGGACACGCTCGTCGTGGCAACACATCACGCATCGGTGACAGATTTTCAGATCACCGCACAGATCGGCTTCACGTGACATCCTAAACGTCCGTATGCACGTGATTGCGCCGGACTTCGTTGACCGGTCACCAGCGCGCTCCTACCATGCACATAGCTTTAAGGAATCGCACCCACTGGAGCCAACCATGACAAGCACAAGCACAAAAGTCCCGGTTACCTCCGCCGAGGCGCGTGCCGAGTTTCGAGAGAACCGTCTCGCTCAACCCACTTCCGGGATGGCGCCCGGGTTCGTCCAGGCGAACCTGGCGATACTGCCCCGGGAGTCGGCCTTCGAGTTCTTGCTGTTCTGCCAGCGCAATCCGAAGCCATGCCCCGTGATCGACGTGATCGAAGCCGGCAGTGTTGAACCGAAGATAAGCACGCCGGGCGCAGATATCCGAACCGACGGCCCCCGATATCTCGTCTATCGCGATGGAGTAGCCACGGATGAGCTACTGGACCTGAAATCGGTGTGGCGGGACGATCTCGTGAGCTTTCTCCTGGGTTGCAGCTTTTCGTTCGAGCACGCCCTTATCGAGAACGGAATCACGCTTCCGCACTGGGAGACCGATAAGAACGTTGCCATGTTCAGGACAAACTTGCAGACCACTCCCGCCGGTCCGTTTTCGGGACCTATGGTGGTTTCGATGCGCTGGATTCCGGTGGACAAGGTCGTCCGGGCCGTTCAGGCGACGACCCGTTTCCCGAACACCCACGGCGCGCCGGTCCACGTCGGAAACCCGGAAGCGATCGGCGTGGCTGATCCCATGAAACCGGATTTCGGTGATTCATGGGAGCCCGCCCATCCATCAGACGTCCCCGTGTTCTGGGCTTGCGGTGTCACCCCGCAGGCGGTGGCGATGGCCTCGAAGCCGCCGCTGATGATCACGCACGCGCCGGGCCACATGTTTCTCACCGATCTGAGAGACGAAGACCTGGCGGTTCTTTAGGGCGTTGATTTAAGAAGGCGGTCCGCTGTGGACGGGTCACGGCCGCCGCCCGGTTTCTTCGAGTACCCGCACAGCTTCGAGACGGTAAAAGGACACCTGAAATGCCCACCATTGAGGACATCATCCTCCAGAAGGACGGCCGCAACATCTCGGCACTCCGTCCGTACCTGCTTTCCAACTACGTTGAGGATGCCGCGGACTTGATCCTGGAACATCCCGGCAAGGCATTGATCGTCACCGGGTTCTACATCGTTTACGCCAGTGCGCCGGAGACCGACGGCCCGCCCGGAGCGGCTGCGATAGGCGAAGCGCTTTCCCGAATCGGTTACGAGGTCGCATACGTGACCGATAAATACTCGATGGACGCCATGAAATCGGTGGCCGGCGATAAACGGGTGATCGATTTTCCCGTAGCCGACCACAAGGAATCGGCGGAAGCAGCTCGCAGGATTATCGAGACCGAGAAACCATCGGTCGTGATCGCAATCGAGCGCGCCGGACTGGTCGGAGACGGCACTTTCCGGAACATGCACGGAACGGATATCTCTGAGTACAACGCCAAGATCGACCACCTGTTCGATCAGCACCCGTACAGCGTGGGGATCGGGGATGGCGGCAACGAGATCGGGATGGGCAACCTGCGGGACGAGGCGGCCAGCATCGACCGATTGCCGGACGACCCCTGCGTGACGCAGACGACGAAACTCATGATCGCCTCGGTGTCCAACTGGGGCGGTTACGGTCTTGCTGCGGCGTTGTCTCTCAAGAAAGGCGAAAACCTGCTACCGAGCGTTGAGGAGGAGAACGGTTGGGTGTACGCGGCGTACGAAACCGGGGCCGTGGATGGTCCAACGGGAGAGCACCGGGCCTACGTAGACGGCTTCCCGCTGGACGAATACAACTCATGTCTCACCGATCTGCACGAGCATGTAAACGCCGCTCTGGCATGACGGCCTCACCTACCCGGGAATAGAGATGAAGATCGCTCAACAGATGCGGGCTCAAATCTCAGCAGTCCTTTGCGGTTTTTCACGATATTTTCGGTGACGCCTCATCGATCGACATTGGTACGGCCTAGCACAGTGCTTAAAAGGAACACCCATGCCCGGAAGACTTGATGGCAAGGTAGCGATAGTTACCGGCGGCAACAGTGGAATCGGGGAAGCGACGGCACACCTGTTTGCCCGCGAGGGAGCGAAGGTCGCCTTGATGGCGCGCCGTGAAGGCGAGGGGGCGCGTGTCCAGGACGCTATCCGCGGCGAAGGCGGCGAGGCGACATACATCCAGTGCGATGTGACGGATCGCGGCGCGGTCGATTCCGCGGTCGCGAAGGCCGTGGCTACTTACGGCGGAGTGGACGTGCTGTTCAACAACGCCGGGCACGGCGCACGCGGTAACTTCCCGGATGAAGAAGATGACGCATGGGACAGCGTGATCCAGGTCAATCTGAACGGGACGTTCTACATGTCCCGCGCCGCCTGGCCACACCTCATTGAATCCGGGTCCGGCGCGATCGTCAATATGTCGTCGATCGCCGCTGTAATCGGTTTCAGCAAGAACATGTACGACCTGAGCGGGCGTGGAGTGCCTTCCTCGTCTTACTACGTCGCCAAGGCTGGAATCGACGCCTTCACCCGGTATTGCGCGGGCAGGGGTGGGGAGCACAACATCCGCGTGAACTGCGTCCGGCCGGGCCAGATCATCACGCCCGGGGCGACCGGTGGAACCGACACCCACGTGTTCAAGGCCGTATTCGACGCCACGCAGATACTCGACGGCCCGGGCTACCCGGAAGACGTCGCAAACGTGGTGTTGTTCCTCGCGTCAAGCGATGCGCGATTCCTGACCGGAGAGATCATCAATATCGACGGCGGAACACCGCGGAAGTTGTAAATGTTGTTGAGTTATTTCCGTGCAGGCGTTTCGTAGATAACATGCCCTGATTAACGATCCCCTCTCCCCTGGGAGAGGATTCAGGTGAGGGGAACAGTGTCGGATCGCAATCCGATCCTGAGTCCAGCGCGTCGGTCCAGGGACTGCGTTCGTCCACGCCAGGGCGGAGCAAGCCCCGCCCTACGGTGCGATAGATGCCGCAGTCCACACCTTGTCTTTTATCAGCCCTACGACCAGTAAGTCTCCTGCACGGAACCCATCGCACCGTCGCCCGCTCGCCATACGGCGCCGTCCGGGTCCCACGGGTTTGCCTCAAGCCACTCTTCGTTTAACTCGACACCGTGTCCCGGTGTCTCCGGAAGCGGGAAGAAACCGTCTTCCTGTATCGGCGCCGTGCCGGAAGTCGCGTCCTGGAACCACGGGTGCAGCCCGCCCTCCTGGATCATGAAGTTTGGCGTGCAGGCGTCGAGTTGAAGCGCGGCGGCCGTGCAGATTGGTCCATACGGGTTGTGCGGCTGGAAGCCCACGTAGTGCGCCTCCGCCATTGCGGCGATCTTCTTCAACTCCAGGATCCCGCCCGCCTGGACGATATCCGGCTGGATCATCGCCACGATCTGGCGTTGCAGCAGGTCTGTGTAGTCCCACTTCGTAAATAGCCGTTCGCCAGTGGCGAGCGGGATGTTCACCGCTTCTGCGACACGCTGGAGCGCATCGATGTTCTGAGGCGGAACCGGCTCTTCCATCACGAAGGGCCGGTACTCTTCGATCTCGTTGGCCATGTGAATCGCCGCGGCAGGAGCCAGGCGTCCGTGAACCTCGAGCAGGAGTTCGACGTCGTCTCCGACGGCCTCCCGGACGGCTTTCATCTTGGCGATAGCGTGCCGTTCCGCGTCACGCTGGAGGAAGATGCCGGTGTGATCGAACGGGTCGCCTTTTAGTGCCGTCAAACCCTGTTCGACGAACCCCATCGCACGTTCCACGGCCAGCTCCGGCGTATCGCCGTCCCAGCGGCCGTACGTCCAGATCCTGTCCCTCATCTTGCCGCCAAGCAACTGGTACACCGGTACGCCCAGCGCCTTGCCCTTGATGTCCCACAGGGCGATCTCGATGCCACTGATCGCCGACATCTGTATCACGCCTCCGCGTACGTGGAAGTGATGGTAAAGGCGCTGCCAGTGCTCCTCGATGCGTCCCGGGTCTTTGCCAACGAGGGTTTCGCCGAACTCGTTGACCATCTCGGCGACGGCATGCGGACCACAGGTCGCCTCGCCCCAGCCGGTGACCCCCTCGTCCGTCTCGATCTTGACGTAAACGTAATTACGGCTGCCGAACGGCGTCTTCGCTGAGCTTGGAATTGCCCTGACACTGGTGATTTTCATGATTTGATCTCCTCAGAGATCGGACGGGATTGGTGGAAGTCAACTGGTGTGTACGGGTAAGCCGGGGACCTCATGCCCACTCGGTTTGCTGCATCGAAGGCCAGTACGCCGCGCGCGCATATCCTTCCGGGGTTACGTTCTCGACCGGGGGATTGGCCCGTAGAACGGCCTCGTCCATCTCGATCCCGATCCCCGGTCCGGTCGGCAGGTCGAAGAACCCGTCCTTCTGCTTCGGGAACTCTCCGACCACGACCTCGTCAAACCAGTTGCCGTGGCCGCCCTCCTGGATCATGAAGTTGGGCGTGCATGCGTCCACCTGGAGCGCCGCCATCGAGTTGACGGGGCCGTACGGGTTGTGTGGCTGGAACCCCACGTAGTGGGCCTCCGCCATAGCGGCGATCTTCTTTAGCTCCAGGATGCCCCCGGCGTGCCCGATGTCCGGTTGGATCATCGCGACCACCTGTTGTTCAAGCAGGTCGGTGAATTCCCATTTGCTGTAAAGACGTTCGCCCGTCGCCAGCGGAACGTTGATCGCCTCGGCGACGCGTCTCATGGCGGCGACGTTCTGAGGAGGAACGACTTCTTCAAACACAAAGGGCCGGTACTCCTCGATCGCAAGACCGACTCGGATTGCAGCCGCCGGGGCCAGACGTCCATGTGTTTCGACCAGCAGCTCCACATCGTCACCCACCGCTTCCCGTACCGCCTTTAGCTTGGCGACAGCGTCACGCTCAGACTGCACGGAACTGAACAGCCCCTGGTGACCGAACGGATCGCCCTTGAGCGCGGTCAACCCGGTCGCTACCTCCCGCAGGGCGTGCTCGACACACTCCTCCGGTGATGCGCCGTCCCACCGGCCATAAGTCCAGATCCTGTCGCGCATCGCGCCGCCCAGCAGTTCGTACACTGGGACGCCGAGCGCTTTGCCCTTGATGTCCCAGAGAGCGATCTCGATACCGCTGATGGCGGCCATCTGAATCACCCCGCCGCGGACGTTGTGATACAGGTGATAAAGCCTCTGCCAGTGCTCTTCAATCCGGTGCGGGTCTTTGCCGATCAACGTTGCGCCGATCTCGTCCACCATCCCGGCCACGATCAGCGGGCCGCAGGTCGATTCACCCCAGCCCGTGATTCCCTCATCCGTCTCGATCTTCACGTATACGAAATTACGCCGGTTCCCCCGCTGATCGGTGGCCGGTTGTGCGCTTTTAATCCCCTCGACGTTTGTGATCTTCACAGTTGCACTCGCTTGTTTTTTCTGTGTGACACGGTCATAACCGGTTGTAGGCTCAACCCGGTCGGCGCAAACTTACGCCACCCGGTGAATCCGCGCCAGTGCGCGGCGATTCGTAACCGGCAATCGTGGCGATGCCCCACGGAGATAACCGACGCATGTACAAAAAGATCCTGGTCCCACTGGACGGCACGGCCGATTCCGAGCGTGTGCTCGACTGGGTTCGGCCGTTCGCCCGGCTCGGCGCAGAGATTCATCTGGTCACCGTGGCGGACTCAAGCAACCTTGCCGAGGCGTACGAATTCGCGGCAATGACCGAATCGCTTGTTGAGTGGGCGGACCAGTACCTGGGCACCGTTCTCGATTCAGTGCGTGGTGAGTTCCCATCAGCCAGCGCGTCCAGGGGCACGGGTTCGCCGGCGCGAGAGATCCTGCGTATAGCCGGCGACGTGGACGCCGATATGATCGCGATGGAATCCCATCGAGGCTCCATGGTCATGCGCGGCATCCTCGGAAGTTGCACAGATGCGATCGTGAGATCGGGCCGATTCCCGGTGCTGGTACTTCCGCCCGGCGCGGCGTCGATCGAGGCTCCCGAGAAACCGACGACGGTACTGATTCCGCTCGACGGATCCGATCTGGCGGAACGCGCACTCGCTACCGGAATCGAAATAGCCGCCGCGTTCGGGGTCGGAGTCTTGTTGCTGAGATCGACCACCGGCGCCGTCTACGCCGGTGGTGTCTACGGAATCGACGCCGCGCACACCTGGGATAAGGCGATCAGGTTCCAGGAGAATGAGGCACGCGAATATCTCGAAAAACAGGCGGATCGTGTGCGCGGGACCGTAACCTCGGTGACCACCCGGGTGTCCACCGCTATGGGCGCAAACGCCGTGATCGACGCACTGGACGACTCGCCCTCCACGATCGCCGTCATGGTCACACACGGACGGGGAGGGATAAGGCGGCTGGTGCTGGGCAGCGTCACGGACAAAGTGATCCGGTCATCCCACGCCCCGATTCTCGTACTTCCAGCGAGCCCCGCGCCGGATGCGAACGAAACCGGAAGTGACGTTTGAAGAGGCCGACGCACCGCTAACGGTGCAACCGGATTGGAAGTTCCGCCAAAGGAAGGGATCCATATGCCCGGTTCAATGACCAGTGACGAGATAACCGCATTTCTCAGCGAACCGATCATCGCCCGGCTGGCCACGGTGCAGTCGGGCGGAGCGCCGTACATTGCGCCGGTCTGGCAACAGTGGGACGGGGACCGGATGTACATCGTCGGTCGCGCCGACTCGGGATTCGTCGATCACATCAGAAATGAGCCGCGCGTTGCTGTGTCGTGCGCCGACGATGTGAACCCGGAACATGCACGTGTTTTGATACAGGGAATAGCTGAAATTCTTGAGGGACCGGCGCCGATGGCCGGACGCACCTTGCGGATCGCTGAGGAGATGGCGGTCCGATACATGGGACCGGACGGTCCGACTTACGTCCGGCGTACCGTGGACCGTCCTCGCTGTCTGATCGCTGTTAGTCCTGAATCCATCGTTTCATGGGCCGGTGGAGAATGGCATCCGAGGTATTCGCGGAACCCGTAAGACGCACTTGATGAGCCTATCCGCCGCCGCTCGCCCGGGCGCGGCGATACAGGGCATACCAGACCCGAATGCCGTCCGCGTGCTCGTCGTAATGCAGCACCGTCCCGTAATCCAACTGGCGACGCAGGGGGGAACCGCTTATGAACAACTCCTCCGGCGCAGCCTCGATGGCGTCTCTCAGGGCGCGATGGGATGTATCGAGATACGTACTCGTCTCGGCCACGTCCATATCTACCTGACGTCGACGTTCCGTCTCATCAAAAGCGTCCGGGTCTTCCAGATCAGGACTGGGGATGCCCGACAGTAGCGCGGCTGTGGCCCGCGTCTCCCATGCGGCGACGTGTGTCATCACTTCTTTGACCGACCATTCACCGCACACCCCCGGCACTTCCATATCGGCCGAGGTGAGTGGTTCCAGCGCCCTTTTAAACGAGCGCCAGGAATCGTCCACCGCCGCCCGTACCTGTTCCTTGATCAATGAGGTCCCTTGCTTGAACCGATGAGGCCGTTGAGAAATCGTGTCTCGTTCAGATGCCACATCTTCGCACGTCACACCGCGTCTGCTGACATCGAGGAGACGATCATTTTGAGCGTCCGGGGAGTCCGGGTTGACTCAGGGGCAGGCCGGGCGTAGGTTCTCGCCAGCCCGAAAAGCCGGTTCAGGCTGGCGTAGCAAGCCGTATTAATGGGAGTTCACAGATGACAACCGTCGGCACCGGAGATCTCAAATTTGAGCTGGATCCTGACTGGCCGCGCGGCATGCCGGAGGGCTGGGAATTCACACTGGCGTCCGGCGTTGCGGTCAATTCCCGTGACGAGGTGTACGTGTTCTCGCGTGGCGTCCACCCGATCACTATGTGGAACACGGACGGTGACTTCATCACGTCCTGGGGTGAGGCCTCCTGCCTGGACCCGGCAGACCGTTACAACGGCACGTTCCGTGACCCGCACGGCATTTACGTCGGCCCCGACGATTCCATCTGGCTGACCGATACGCAGACGCACACCGTCACGAAGCACACCCGTCTCGGCGACAAGCTGCTTGAACTGGGCCGGCGCGACTACGCCAACGTCGCA
The DNA here is from genome assembly GCA_030747175.1 of Dehalococcoidia bacterium. GTDB lineage: Bacteria > Chloroflexota > Dehalococcoidia > Lucifugimonadales > Lucifugimonadaceae. Next base: position 10,450 of record JASLLE010000025.1, read on the forward strand.
GTTTCCCAGACCGGGGACCACGGCCTGCCGTTCAACATGCCATCCGGCGTGGTGCTGAACGCCGCCGGCGAAATCCTGGTGTCCGATGGGTACGCCAATCGCAACGTCCATCGTTTCTCCGCGAATGGCGAGTTACTCAATTCATGGGGTCGCGCCGGAACAGGTCCCGGCGAGTTCGGAATGCTGCACAACATCGGTATCGACAACGCCGGCCGAATCTACATCGCAGACCGGCCAAACTCCCGGGTCCAGATACTCGAACAGGACGGAACCTTCGTGGCCGAGTGGACAGACGTCATAAATCCGGGCGCGTTCTGGTACGGCCACGACGGGTTGATGTACGTTGTGGAGCAGGGCCAGCCGACGGGCGTCAGCGTGTTCACGCTTGACGGCGATCTGGTATCCCGGTGGCGGGGTGCCGAGAACGGCATGGAGGCGCCACACGACATCTGGGGCGACTCGAACGGGAACGTGTTCGTCGCAGAGATCGGCCTGGAAGGCCACGGCCAGCGGGTCCGGAAGTACGTCAGGTTGTAGGTTTTTCTCCCCACGGGAGAATACGTGGGACTAGGGGGCCGATCGTTGTGCGCGATTGGATGCCGTCGGGCGGAGCAAGCCCCACCCCTACATTGCGACGGTCGTCCCTCCGTTACGCGTCAACCACTGGTTTTCCGAGGGCGTCAAACGCCCTCATCGCAAGTGGGTGTGGCGTTACTCCCTGGCGTTTTAACTCGGCGTCAAGCCTTTCGATGTAGGCCCTGACCGCGTCTTTCCAGTCTCCGCCGTGAGCCAGGTCGGCGACCGCCGTCAACCACGGGCGGCGCTCGACCTTGTCGGGTTCGATCTTGTCCGCGAGGAACACCGTCGCCGCCAGTGGTCCAAGCCCGGGAGCGAAGGTCGTATGGTGCTGCACCGCGTCCAGCACTTCTTTATCGGCGACACCGCCTTCATCGGCCATCCAAATCGCGGCCAGAGGTCCGTGGAGCATAAGAGGTTGTTCCAGATCCAGCGCTCCCGGAACGATTCCGCGGCGGGTCGCCGTCTCGAGCATCTCCTCATCGGACGCGGCGCGATAGAGATCGTGTCCGGCGAGCGCGAGGTCCACGCGTAGCGAGTCCACTCCGAATATCGCCGACAGCTCGCGCCCGATGGTGCGTGCGCGCTCGATGTGGGCCTGCAGGCGATCCGGCAGCTCTGACACACGGGCCTCGACCCGGGTAATCTGCTCATCGATGACGCCGGGCGCCCGAGAATTCCCGGCGTTCACGCGATCGGTCCGAGCTTCCGGCCGCCGGTTACGTGCATGTGCAGGTGATCCACCTCCTGGCCGGAGTCGCGGCCCTGGTTGATCGTCAGTCGGAACCCAGAATCCTGAATGTGCCGTTCTGCTGCGATACGATCCGCTGTGAGCGCCATGTGGCCGATCAACGCCTCTTGCGATTCATCGGCCGTACTCAAGAACGTGACATGCTGCACCGGGATCACGAGAACGTGCTGAGGCGCAACCGGGTTGATGTCCTCAAACGCCATCACACGGTCGTCCCGGTACACCCCGGTGCTGGGAATATCGCCGGAGACGATCTTGCAGAACAGGCAGTCCGGGTCCATGTGTGGGCCTCGTCTATTCCGGTGCGATGGAGTTGGTTGAAATCAGACACCAGTCCGGCCGGGACCGCTTGCGGTGCACCGACATGGAAGCGGAGGCTGGAAGCATCTGCGCTATCCACTCGGCGGGGTAGTAAACGCGCCAGTTGTTGTAGACGGTTACCCGGTCGTCCGTTTCTGTCAACACAGCGTACCTGTCAGACACGAGGCGGGCCGCCGAATCAACCTCGGTCAACTGCAATTCCCAGTACGGCTGGTCTGAGAAAAGGGGCATGTGCTCACCGGGCTTGCGGTATTTCACCATCGGTTCGGGCAGCTGACCGGGAAGTTCGAGTATAAGGAGGCCATCGGACGTCAAGTACTCCAGATAACGCCGGATCAAGGCGGCGAGATCGGCGGCGGGAAAGTTGACGCACTGTTCCGACAGCAGCGGGATCAGGTCAAACTTTCGTCCCGGTTCATATGTCTCAATATCGGCGTGTACAAAACCGAGGGTTCCATCGCGATGACCCCTCGCCTTCTCAAGCGCCCGCTCTATCGCCGGAGCGCCGATGTCCACTCCGATCACATCACAACCCGCCCAGGCGAGGGCTATGGAGTGGCGGCCGGCGCCGCAGGCGAGGTCGAGAACGGAGGGCAGGGCGGTGGCGTCAGCAGCCTGGTCCGCAGCCTGCCGTTCGTTCCAGAGTTCCAAAAGTCGTGACACGTCGGGCTCGGGCGGTCCCCACCACCGGGTGTTTTCATCTGTGACCCTGACAAAACGACGCGCAAAATCAGGGTCGTCCCACGGAAATCTGCGTTCCCATGGGACATCACTTGATGCCTGAAGTGACGCGGCGAGCCGTCCCTGGATCAGGCGGTCGTCCAACCCGGATTCCTAACGGATCTAGAGGCCTGCCGAGTCGGCCAGGGTTTCCTGGTGCAGCTTTGTATCGCCGAACGCCAGTCGCTGGCCGGTGGCTCTGCGAGTCCACAGGTGCAGGTCGTACTCGTGCGTGTAACCGATGGCGCCGTGGCACTGGTGTGCCGTTGCGCAGACCCGCGGATACGCTTCACTCAGGTAGGCCTTCGCGAGGGCGACCTGTCGCGTTGCGTCCAGCCCTTCTCCGAGGAACCATGCCGCCTGGCGCGCAAGTTGCCGGCCCGCCTGCACCTCTATCGCCATGTCTGCGGCATGGTGCTGAATGGCCTGGAAGCTGCCGATCGGCCTCCCGAACTGGACCCGGTTCTGCACGTAATCGACGGTCGTGTCCAGCATCTTCTGGCCGGCGCCCGCCATTTCGGCGCATTTTCCAGCCGCGCCGTACTGAAAAACTTTTTCCAGTATCCCCCAGCCGCCGTTGACTTCACCGAGCACGGACGCTTTCGGTACCGATACCTCGCCAAAACTCATGACCGACATCCGGTCAGAGCTCGTGGTCTTGAGTTCTCGCGAGTCGACGTTGGCGTTGTCGGTCTCGACGAGGAACAGCGTGATGCCGTTCTCTGCGTCTTCCCCGGTGCGGGCGGCGACGATCAGCATATCCGCCGCTGCGCCGTCCTGTACGAAACGCTTCTCGCCGTTGAGAATCCAACCGTCTTCGGTCTCAGTGGCGGTCATCTCCGAGACGCTTTCGGCGGTCCATGCAGCACCGATTTCGTGGAAGGCCAGGGCGGTCTTCAGCTTGCCTTCCGCCAGTTTTGCAAGGAGGTCAGACTTCTGTTCATCTGATCCGGCCAGCTTCAACGCTTCCGCCCCGATGACCGCCGTCGAGAAGAAGGGTCCGGGCAGCATCGCTGCGCCGGTCTCCTCCAGCAGGATCGCCAGTTCACTGAACGACATACCTGCGCCGCCGTACTCCTCGGGCACAGTCAGGCCGAGCCATCCGAGTTCCGCCACCTGGTCCCACAACTCTTCAGTGTGGCCGACTTCGTCTTCCTCCATCGCACGCACGTACTGCGTGTCGCAGTTTTCCTCCAGGAATTCCCGGGCGGAATTACGGATCAGCTGTTGCGTTTCGGAGAGGCCGATGTCCACGTTCAGTTACTCCTGTAATCGTTGCGCTTCACCGTTCAAGGACGTGTGAACGGCCGAGTCGATTCGGTTTTAACCTCGCGGCAGTCCAAGGCCCCGCGAGGCGATGATTCCCTTGTTGATCTCGGTGGTGCCTGCGGCGATGGTGCTGGACACCGATGTGAGTTGCATTTTCGGGTACTTGCCGTCTATCGGCGCGTATTCCGAACCGGGGCCGAGCATCCCGTACATGCCGCCGAGCTCGGTCCCGAACCTGGCGAGTTTCTGCATGAGCTGTGTCCCGAGGATCTTGGACGCCGACGCTTCCTTGTTCGGAACCTGTCCGACCGACTGCATCCAGGCCACTTCGTAAGCCACCAGGCGGGCGCACTCGATATCGACATCCAGTTCAGCGAACTGTCTCCGCACCTGCGGGTCTTCGAACATCGGCTGGCCATCAGGCCCGGTCTGTTGTTTCGCAAAGTCGATCAATTCGCCCAGAATTCGCCGGCCGTTCGCCGAGTATTGAACGCCCGATCGCTCGAAATCGAGCAACGTTGCCCCGATGTACCAGCCACGATCACGTTCGCCAACGAGCGCATCTTTCGGGATATGCACGTTTTCGAATATCGTCTGGTTGAAATGGTGCGTCCCCGCCATGTTGACGATCGGGCGGACTTCAATCCCGGGTGTACGCATGTCCGCCACAAAAAAGCTGATGCCACGATGCTTGGGCGCATCCTGGTTTGTGCGGCCCAGGAAGAAGATCCAGTCAGAACGATGCGCCATCGACGTCCAGATCTTGCTGCCGTTAACGACCCAGCCGTCGTCCGTTTCGTCCACACGAAGTTGAAGCGAGGCCAGATCCGACCCCGAGTCAGGCTCGGAGTAGCCCTGGCACCATTCAACCTCGCCACGCGCAACCGGCGGCAACAGCGTCCGGCGCTGCTCCTCCGAGCCGTGGATCATCAACGTGGGGCCGAGCATCTTTATTGCAGAGCCATCGATGCCCGGGCAGCGTGAATAGGCCATCTCCTCGTTGAAGACGACCTGTTTCATAAAGGACGCGCCCTGACCGCCGTACTCTGTCGGCCAGGCCAGCGTCAGCCAGCCCTTGTCCGCCAGTTTGTGGCGCATCTCAAGTGTCAGCTTCCAGCCCTCTTCGCTGTCTTCATCTATCCCGTTCCAGTCGTCGGGAAGTTGCGCCGTGAGCCAGTCACGGACCTCTCCGCGAAACTCTTCTTCCTCGGCCGTGAAGGCGTATCTCATCGAGCCCTCCGTGGGCGGGAACCCGGGCGTGTAGTTACTTCGGATGATCGCATTGCGTTGTCCGGTGAATTAACCGCGTGGCAATCCGAGACCGCGCGTGGCGATGATGTTCTTCTGGATCTCGGTCGTGCCGGCAAAGATCGTGTGTGCAACAACCGACATCTGCATCTGCGGATATCGGCCGTCGATCGGTGCGAATTCCGATCCCGGGCCGAGCATGCCGTACATCCCTGCCAACTCGGTACCGAACTTCGCCAGTTTCTGGGTCAACTTGGTTCCGAGGACTTTTGCCGCGGACGCTTCCTTGTTTGGAATCTGTCCGACCGACTGCATCCATGCGACTTCGTAAGCCACGAGGCGGGCGCACTCGATATCGACGTCCAGCTCGGCAAACTGACGGCGGATGTCCGGGTCCTCTGACAGGGGTCGTCCATCGGATCCCGGGGTCTGTTTGGCGAATTCAAGGAGCTCTTCGAAGGTGCGCCGCCCGCCCGCCGGGTACTGGACCCCGGAGCGTTCAAAGTCCAGAAGGGTGGCGGCGATGTACCAGCCACGATCCCGTTCGCCGATCAGGGCGTCTTTCGGGATGTGAACGTCTTCGAAGATGGTCTGGTTGAAATGGTGCTCTCCGGCCATGTTCACGATCGGCTGGATTTCGATGCCCGGCGTGTACTTGTCCGCCACAAAGAAACTGATACCCCGGTGCTTGGGCGCATCCGGATTTGTGCGGCCCAGGAAGAAAATCCAGTCCGCGCGATGAGCCTGGGAGGTCCATATTTTTGATCCGTTGACCACCCAGCCATCATCCGTCTCTTCGACCTTTAGCTGGAGAGACGCCAGGTCCGACCCGGAGTCCGGCTCGGAGTAGCCCTGGCACCATTGCACTTCGCCGCGTGCTATCGGTGGAAGTAGTCGGCGTTTCTGTTCCTCCGTCCCGTGCACCATGAGCGTGGGGCCGAGCATCTTGATGCCGAAACCATCTACGCCCGGCGCCTGGAACGCGGTCATCTCTTCACTGAAGACGACCTGCTGCATAAACGATGCGCCCTGGCCGCCATATTCTGTGGGCCACGCCAGCGTCAACCAGCCTTTGTCGGCCAGCTTCTTGCGCATCTCCAGGTTGAACGCCCAGCCTTCATCGGTAGTCTCATCGCCGCCGTTCCAATCGTTCGGAAGCTGCTCTTTAAGCCAGCTGCGAACTTCCTGACGGAAATCCTCTTCCTCGACGGTGAACGTATACCTCATTGAGGCCTCTTTCTCTCGTGATATTTCGAGCCGATAACGCCGGACAGCGACCGGCCGTCTTTACTAAAGAGCCGTGGTGTGGCGCTGCGCTTAAGGCCCGACGGCCAGACAGGAAACCGTTTTTACGATACCCGGAACGTTGTGCATGCCGTTGCTCACCAGATTGCCAAGAGTCGGCAGATCATCGGCTTCTGCAATAGCGATGATGTCGTACGGTCCCGTCACGACATCGACGCTTGTCATTTCCGGGACCGATTTAAGGGAGACGCTGACTTCGGTCGTCTTGCCGACGACCGTCTCAATCAAAATGTAAGCCCTGGTAGCCATAAAACATGTCTCCTGCTGTGCCCATCCAACGATCGGTCAATCAGGGTCCAGAACGCCACTGACGCGCAATTCCCGTCCGATTACTGAGACATGGATCACACACGGTGACAGGTTCGGCCATGGTATGGCCGCTCCAAAGGGGTGTCAACGCGAAACGCCGCACCCCGAAATGATCGGAAAGTGCGGCGCTGCGTGATGATATTTCGGGCGGAATCGCCCGGCTATCGGAACGGTCCCTTAGAACGCTATCTCGTTTCGGCTGGTCGGGCCGCTGAAGTTTTGTGGGCGCGGTGAAGGCCGAAGTGCCGGGGGCACGTAGGGAATATATCCCCTGGATCCAGCATCACGATCACCCACGACACGGGTAACACGCCCCGGTGGCGCCGGAGATGCGGGCGGTCGACCCGGCGGCGCGGCGCTTGTTGAAGACCGTGGTTGTGGCGTCGGCGTCTGGCCGGAGAAAGCGGGTATAGGCTGGCGTTCCGCCGGGGGTCCGGAATACCGGAAGCTGGCCTGCTCGGCTATCAATGACAGCAAAGTGCTAGACGCCCCGCGGGGCCGGTAAACGCCGGTTTCCCACTCACTGACCGTCTGTTGACGTACGCCGAGGTAATTGGCGAATACGCTTTGTGATACATCCAGAAACAGCCTCAATGCACGAATGCTGTCGGCGTCCCATCGATGTCTCGGGTGGCCCGGTTGTCTCATGTCCATGAAGGACACGGTAAACAGACCGGGTCTCTACACCCTAGCGAATATCGGTACCTATTCCCGCGGGATTTGAAGAGTCGGACTCCGGTCCAACGACCCGAATCTTCGTGATTACAGCGTCAACAAAGGCCCGAATTCGTCTTCCGAGTCAAACGGTCCTACGACGGCGAGTACCAGTTTGTCCTGGTCGATCAGTCGATTTGCGACACCCTTGAGCTGATCAATCTCGACGGCGTCGTACTCTGCTATCACTTCATCGATCGGCTTCACTTCGCCCAGCAACAACTCCTGGGACCCGATGGATCCGGCGACGGCCCGGCTCTCCTCCATCCGCATCAAGATCCGGCCCTTGGTCAGTTCTTTCGATTTGGAAAACTCGTCTTCCGTGACGCCATCACGAAGTTTGACCACCTCGTCCATGATCACCTTGATCGCTTCGCTGGCACGTTCTGGATCTACTCCAGAGGAGACCTGGAAGGAGCCGGCGTCCTTGTAGTGGGCGGGACCGGCGTGGATCGAGTAGGCCAGTCCACGTTTTTCGCGCACCTCTTCAAACAGGCGGCTGCTCATCGATCCGCCAAAGATCGTGGACAGCAAGCGAAGCGCGTAGCGGTCGTCGTCATCTGCAGAAATCCCGTGGAGGCCAAGGGAAAGGTGTGCCTGTTCCGTATCCCTGTGCTGCAATCGCACGCTCGGCCCGCTGAGGTTGTCCACAAAGGGGAACATGGGCGCCGGTTCACCCTCCTGAAACCCGTCGACGAGTTCCGAGACATCGGCGACGACTTGCTCGTGCGGCAGAGCGCCCGCTACGGAAATGATTGTGTTGTTGGCCACGTACTGGGTGCGCAGATAGCCCTTCAACGATTCGGTACTGACGGCCTGGACCGAATCGACGCTGCCTGCGATATCCCGCCCCAGTGGCTGAGAGGGGAACAGCAGATCGTCCATCATCATGTCCACGGTCGCTTCCGGGGAATCGTGGGAAGCCCTGATCTCTTCGAAGACGACCTTTTTCTCTTTTTCGATGTCCTCTTCTCTGAACAATGGGTCCCTGATCATGTCCAGGAGAACATCCAGTCCGTCCTTGTAATGAGGGAGCGCGATCTTGCACCAGTACCCGGTCGCCTCCCGGTCCGTGTAGGCGTTCAGAATCCCACCAACGCCTTCAATGGCCTCCGAGATTTCCCGCGGCGTGGGCCTCCTGGTGGTGCCTTTGAACAGCAGATGCTCAAAAAGATGGGACGAGCCCGCAAGTTCATCCGTTTCGTAGCGCGAGCCGGCGCCGAAAAGAATCTGGAGACTGACGGCGCCGGTATGAGGCATGTTGCTGGTCAACACGCGGACACCAGAATCAAGAACGGTCTTCTCGAATGGCGGTTGTATGGACCCGGCTTCAGGCATCAAGACTCCAGTTTCGTTAAAGCAATCGTCGGTGAGCAATCCGCGCGCGTTTTGAAGCGCATATCCGGCGTTAGCCCGGGAGATGATAACGGTAGGCCCGGGCTCGACGCCGGTCAATGGATGCCCACGATGTCTACCTTGCGGGACTCGCTGCGGCTGCGTCCGTGAATTCACCAGGCTCGTAGTACTTCAACCAGCCCACCCGGGGAATCAGCGACAAGACGATGAATCGGTCTGGTTCTCGCGGGTGCGCACGCCCTCGATATCGATAAAATCGAACGCCATGCAAACGACGCCCCGGAGCGAACACGAAAACAACGCGCCTGAGCGCCCGGCCGTGGCGCGCTCGGACGTTTCTGTTCGCGCATCGACCTGGCTGCTCGGCCTGATCCTCCTTGGCGCCCTCGGGTTGCGGTTCTACGGCATCGACTGGGATGACGGGGGGTTGTTTCATCCCGACGAACGGGCGATTTTGATGCAGACGGAGCGGATCGATTTCCCGTCTTCCGGCGAGTTCGGCGACCTGCTCTCTGCCGACGACAGCCCCCTTAACCCGGGATGGTTCAATTACGGGAGCCTCCCGCTTTACGCCCTGCGCGCCGTCCAGGCCGTGGCATCGCCGGTCACCGACTGGGACCTGTTTGACCTTCGTATTCCGGGCCGCACGATCTCCGCGCTTTCGGACACGGTCACAATTTTGCTGGTGTTCGCACTTGGCGCCCGCTGGTACGGTCGGCGGATAGGCCTGCTCGCTGCGGCGTTCACGGCGCTGGCCGTAATCCATATCCAGCTGAGCCATTTCTTCGCAGTAGACACGATCCTCGCCGTGTTCATCGTGGCGACACTCCTGTTCTCGGTGCGCGTCGCGTATGCCGGCGGTTATAGAGACACGGCGCTGGCGGGCGTGCTGCTCGGGCTGGCCGTGGCGACCAAGGCTTCCGCCGCTCCACTCGTCCTGGCGATCGCCGTTTCGCACCTGATTTACGCCTTCTCGGCGGCGGGGGACAGGTTCTCGCTGGCCCCGCTGGACCGGAGCCGCGTGAACTCTTTCGTCGTCGGGGGGTTGATATCCGCCGGCGCGACGTTCGCTGCACTTCTGGTCGCCCAGCCCTACATGTTCATCGACTTCGATCAGTTCTGGACTGACGTGACGCGTGAGAGTGAGATGGTGCGCCGCATCGTTGACTTCCCTTATACGCGTCAGTACGAAGACACGTCTCGATACCTGTATCAAGCGAGGCAACTCGGCACGTGGGGCCTCGGGCCGGCCCTGGGCCTCGCCGTCTGGGGCGGACTTGGCGCGGGATTGATCGCCGCATGGCGTTCCCGGCGAAAAGTGGATCTCGTGGTGCTGGCCTGGGTGATCCCGTACCTGGCGATCATCGGCTGGTTTGACGTCAAGTTCATGCGCTACATGCTGCCCGTCACGCCCCTTCTGTTGATCTACGGAAGCAGGGCGGCATGGTGGCTCGTCGGAGGGTTGCGGGGGTTCGCCGAAATCGTCGGGCTCGAATGGTTGCGACGCGGAGCGGCTCCGTTTGTGGTCGGCCTTCTCCTTCTATTCACCGCACATTACGCCCTCGCCTTCGAGTCGATTTACGCCCAACCACACCCGGCGCAGGAGGCGTCTGACTGGTTCGAGGCCAGCGTTCCCCCCGGCTCCACGGTCCTCAAGGAGCACTGGGATGAAGGGCTGCCGGAGATGTACCAGTACACGGTCCGGGAGCTTCCCCTCTACGAGTTCGACTCTCTCTTCAAGCTGAACGAGATCTCGGATTCGCTCGCCGGCGCCAACTACCTCGTCATATTCAGCAACCGCCTCTATGGCACGATTCCCCGGCTGGAAGACCGTTATCCAATCACCTCCGCTTACTACGAGAAGTTATTCGCAGGCGATCTCGGATACGAGCTCGTTTACACCGACAACAGGGAAACATCCTTCCTCGGCATCGGGTACGACGCGGACAGGTTGCAGCGTGTTGATCTCCCGCATCCCGACGGATTCGACAGTCCCGGGGGCCTGAGCGTCTCTTTCGGGTGGGCGGACGAGAGTTTCACCGTTTACGACCACACGCGCCCGCTGGTGTTCAGGAACTCCGGCCAGCTTTCGGCGTCGGACATCCAGGCCGTCATCCAGGGGCAGGTCCGGCCCGCGGAGCCGTCCACCGGCCTGCTGCTCACCGATACCGAACGCTCCGTCCAGACCGCTAATGGCACGTTTTCCGACATCGTAGACCTCGGCCATGAAACTGCAGGCTGGTCATGGATCGTGTGGCTCCTTGCGATTCAGGGACTCGGATTGATGGCGTTGCCGATCGGTTACGTACTGTTTCGCCCGTTCCCCAACCGGGGTTATCTGCTTCACAAGCCGCTGGGACTTTTGCTGGTCGCATTCGTCGCCTGGTTCATGGCCAGCGCCGGCATCGCGGATTTCAGCCGAGGCTCCGTGATCCTTGCTATCACGGCCTGGACCCTGGTGGCCGCCGTCGTCGGCTGGGCGTTTCGTTCTGAAATCTCCGGGTTTCTGCGCGCAAGGTGGCGGATGATCTTCGGCATGGAGGCCCTTTTCCTCGCGGCCTTCTTCGCTTTCCTCTTGATACGGATGGCCAACCCCGACCTGTGGCATCCGTGGCGAGGCGGTGAGAAGCCGATGGACTTCGCCTACCTGAACGCCGTAACAAGATCGACCGTTATGCCGCCATACGATCCCTGGTTTGCGGGCGGTTATCTGAACTATTACTACTTCGGGCAGTTCATCGTGGCGACGATGATCCGTTTGACTGGGATCGTGCCGTCTGTCGCCTACAACCTGGCGGTCCCGATGCTGTTCGCCATGACCGTCGGTGGCGCGTTCACCGTCGTGCACGGGCTGGTCGAACGCGTTCAGGCCCGACCGGGTGTCGCTCGAGCCGGCGCCGCTTCGGCGGTTATCGCCGGACTCACCGGCGCTCTTTTCGTGGCGGTCATCGGCAACATGGACGGCCTGTTTCAGGTTGTATCCGGCGCCAATCGCGTGATGTTTGACGGACTGCCATTCGGGGAGTTCGACTTCTGGCGCAGTTCCCGGATGTACGCTTCGGACTCGGGCGGAAACGAGATCACGGAGTTCCCGTTTTTCTCGTTCCTGTTCGCCGATCTACACGCGCACATGATTGCCATACCGTTCGTACTGCTGACCCTCGGCCTGGCGATCGCAGCGTTCCTCAGAGCGACTTCAGCGCCGAGGGGTGCCCCGGGGGCGGTCATCGCCGGACTTGCGGCGCTGGGCCTGAGCGTTGGAGCGCTCAGAGTCATCAACGCATGGGACTTCCCGACGGCCATGGGCCTCGCCGGAATAGCGGTGATCGCAGGGGAGTTGTTGTCCCGGCGGGGGGAGGTCCGGACACGGTTCAGGCGCGCCGCCGCCGGCGTGATTTTTGTGGCGCTACTGAGCTACGTGTTGTTCCTGCCCTTCCATCAGCGCTACGAGGTCGAAGCGGGCCTGAGCCGGAACGAGATCCTTAGCCCGCTCTGGCGCTACATGACCATTTACGGGATATTCCTGCTCGGGATCGCGGCGTACCTGGCCGTGGAAATCAGGCGTGTTATTCGGTCGGGCGAGATCCCCCGTATCACGCCGCCATGGATGCAGAACGGGCCGCTGGCAACGGCCTCGGGGATAATCCTGTTCACCGCTCTATTCGCGTCCATCGTCGCCACCGGACAGGCGACACTGGCGTTCACTCTCGTCGGCGTCGGGCTGATGTGCCTGGCATGGCTGTTCGCGCTTCGACGTCGCGTGGCCGACCGGATGGAGCTTGGTATTGCCACGGCGATAGCCGCCGTAGCGTTGGGCCTGGGCGCGCTACCGGAGCTCTACTCGGTGAAGGACGACATCGTCCGCCAGAACACGGTGTTCAAGTTCTACCTGCAGGCGTGGGTGCTGTTTGGCGTCGCCAGCGCGTATCTTCTGTGGCGGCTCTGGGCGTTTGGCGCGACGGCGTTCCCGAGCGGCGGTTATCTAACATGGCCGCGCGTCAGGGGCGCGGGCCTCGTATCGTTCGTCTTGATGCTGGCGGTCGGATTGATATATCCGGTGATGGCGACTCCGGTCAGGGTGGGGGACCGGTTCAATACCGAAAACTACGGCCTGGACGGCACGGATTTCATGGCGGACGCTGTTTACCACGAGCCGGACGGTTCTCTCGCCCTCGGACATGACCTCAAAGCCATCCGGTGGTTGGAGGAAAACGTGGAGGGATCGCCGGCCATCGTGGAAGGACTGTCTGATCTGTACCGGTGGGGCAACAGGATTTCCATTTACACGGGTCTGCCCGCTGTAATCGGCTGGGACTGGCACCAGCGTCAGCAACGGCCAGAATTCGCGGGTGCGGTCATGGACAGGCGGTTCGAAGTCGATAACTTCTACGCCACACCCGACATGCCGCAGGCCGTCGAACTTCTCAGGAGTTACGACGTCAAATACGTATACGTCGGTGAGATGGAACGAGCACGCTACTCTGACTACGGCATTGCCAAGTTCGACAGCATGGAGAGTTACGGACTGCTGTCGGTGTACCGGGACGGTCCCGTCGTCATTTACGAATTTCGGGACCCCGGCACAAAGGCCGCCAACTGGTAATACCGTGAGACGCTGGAGCCATGACCTCAACTTCATTTAACCCGAGGAGCGCCGGACTCCAGGTCTTTGTCGTCTCCGTCGTGATCAGCGCAGCGCTGGCGATAATTTCTCTGATCAGGGGAGAGTTTGGCGATACGGACGGGAAAATCCTCATGACCGCACTCGCCGTTGCGGCAGCGAGTGTGCTCACACTCTCCAACGGAATCGTCCTGGAAAGAGGCCGGAGCGGCTTGCTGGCCTCGCTCCCATCGCTGGCGATACTTGTGTCGATCACTGGGTTCGTTCTACTGATCGTCATGGTATGGAACGATTTCGAGTTCGAAGACCTGGGAAAGACGGCGGCCAGTGTCGTAATCGTTGGCGTCGCGCTGACCCACTGGTCCCTGGTCTCCATAGCGCGTATCCCGGCCCGGTTCCGGTGGCTGCGGAATGCCGCCTATCCCTTGAGTGGACTGCTGGCAGCGTTTCTGGTCAGCGCGTTATGGGAACGTGTAGAAGGGCCGGCGACAGCTCAAACCGTCGGCGTTATCGGCGTTCTTACCGTCGCCACTTCGATCATTCTCCCGGTGCTCCAGCGCCTGTCGCCATCCGGGACCACCAAGCGGCGTGGGGTGAGTTATTGCCCCTATTGCGGAAAGTCGTTGAGAGGGGTTTCCGGCCGCATCACATGCCCGTCATGTGATTCAGCGTTCCGCGTTCGGCCGGCCTGAGCGGGCGGTTCAATCAGTTGATCAAGACACCCGTTCCGGCACGATCATTCCGTAGTCACCGTCATGGCGCTTGTAAATGACGCTGATGGTGCTGTCGGCGGAGTTCTGGAACACGAAAAAGCTGTGCCCGAGGAGTTCCATTCGGCTCGACGCCTCTTCAATGGACATCGGCGCCATCTCGTGCGTTTTGGTCCGCACAAGGTGACCGTCTTCAAGTTCTGAGATCGTCTCAGCATCACCGGCATCGATCGTGGCTGCGGTAGTCTCGACGGCTATTTCTGGGGATGCCTCGATGGGCGTCAACTCCTGGAGGACCGTCGCCTCCCATTCCGTCAGCCTGGTCCGGCGTTTCGACTTCCGAGTCCTGTAGCGGCGAATCTGGCGCGTCAACACATCAGAGAGCGCGTCGATAGCCACATAGAGATCCTCGGCACGCTCTTCCGCCCTGAGGACCGTGCCGCCCTTTAGCGTAGCCGTCACCTCCGCCACAAACCTGTCGGTAGCCACTTTCGTGCCTTCTTTACGCAGCACGAGACGTAAGGGAACATCACCACGCAGGCGATTCGCCACCTTTGACAGGCGTTTTTCCGCGTACTGCGTGACAGCGGGGCTGGACGGCAGGTTCTTGGCGGTGACGGTCAGTTCCACTAAAGTCCACCTCCGGGGCTGATGATTCGGTTGACAGAGATCCGACGGCAGGGCAGCGCCCGTCTCGGTATGCATCTATTTTACGGTGCATGGGAGCTGGAATGGGGCGTGAATATGAGGATCGGCGACTTCACCCGGCGGGTGATGTCTACAACCGCCGACGCGCTGTTTCCGTCACGCTGCGTGCAGTGCAACCGGGACGGCGTTTTACTGTGCAATGGTTGCATGGAGGCCACTGCACGGCTGGACAGCAAGCGTTCATGCCGCATGTGCGCATTGCCCACCGGTGAGGCAACGCTTTGCGGCCGGTGTTCGTCCGATCCTCCGCCTGTTTCCGCGCTGGTCGCAACGTTCGCCTTTGATGGCGCAATGCGTTCAGCAATCCACGCCCTGAAGTACGACGGCTTGCGTGCCATCGCTCCAATGTTGGGCGACGAGATGGCAGCCCGATGGGGCAACAGTCGAAAAATGCCTGACGCGATCGTCCCCGTCCCCCTGCATCGGTCCAGGTTGAGATCACGCGGGTACAACCAGGCCGAACTACTCGCTCGCCCTGTAGCGGAGCGCATCGGTGTTCCGTTGGGGACCGGGCTTCTGCGTCGTGTCGTGGACTCGCCACCACAGGCGGCGGCGACAGATGAAACCGAGCGAGCCCGGCGGGTGCGTAACGTTTTTGAGGCTGACGCAGATGTCGAGGGCCTGCATGTCTTGTTGATAGATGATGTCGCAACTACCGGAAGCACTATCAACAGCGCGGCTCAGGCGCTGTTGGATGCCGGGGCATGGGGGGTATCAGCGCTGGTACTGGCCCGTGAACTCTAGGACGGAGCTTACTCTGGAATCGGAGATCGGGCGCGGGGTCGCTTCACCCCCTTTGTTTAACAGCGTTGTAGGATTCCGGGCGTGACATCTCCGATTCGCGCCGTCTTTTTCGACCTCTACGACACCCTGATCGGGTTTGACCCACCGCGTGAGGTTATCCAGGGGCGTGCCATGGGCGCTTTCGACCTGACGGCGGATAAAAACGGCATTGACGCAGGATATGCGCTGGCCGATGCCCTGATGGCAGAACAGACCGCGCAGGCGCCACTGAGTACGCTTACGCCCGGCGCTCAGTTGGATTTTTTCGCACGTTACGAGCAACTCGTGCTACGCGGCGCCGGGCATGAAGTTGACCTTTCTACCGCCGGCGAGGTCTGGAAAGAAGTCCGCCGGCAGGAATACGGTTTCGCCCTTTACGACGATGTCCTATCGGTGCTCGAAATGCTACGGTCGACGGGTTACATCGTCGGTGTGGTGACTAACATGAGCCGTCCCGGCGAGGACGTGGCAGAGAGCATGGGTTTTCACGGCAACGTGGACTTCACACTGAGCTCCATGGACGTGGGCGCGAGCAAGCCGGACCCCAGGATGTTTCGGGCCGCGCTGACCCGGGCCGGAGTAGAACCGGGCGAAGCGGTCCATGTGGGTGACCAGCTTGAGACCGATATCGACGGCGCCAGAGCCGTCGGCATCAACCCGATATTGATAGACCGTCATGCGGCGTCGACCGATTACGACGCGTGCCCGCGTATTACAACCCTCGAAGAGCTTCCGCCCGTCCTCGCGACATTCCGGTGATGAGTTCGGGCCAGGCGAGACCGAGGTGAGGGAGAAGTCCCGATCTGAATCGCCCTGGATCAGCCCTCTACCACGCGTCCTGAGACTCTCGAAGCTTGCACTGAGCCCGTCGAAAGTGGACCGGAACCGCGACAGGGTTCACAACCCGTCCCGAGGTTCTCGCAGGTCGGGCGGGCGTAATGCCATACGCCCCTGCATCGTGTGGCAACGGTCGTCATGCCCCCTCTCCCAGCGGGATTGGACGAGCTAGGTCCCGCCGGCGGCCGCGCCCGCATCGGCCAGCACCGCGAGAAACTGCTGCCGGAAACGGCCAAGTTCCTCGAGCGTCCAGGTCAGTTCTTCACGCCATTCGGGATCTTCGCGATCGATCTCAAGACGTATCTGCATGTGACCGACCGTTACTCCACGGCCGAGTGCCTTCTGCAATACCGTTCTTGCGCCACCCGTCGGTTCGTCAAGAGAGAAGGTAACGCGCTCATCGGTAGCGACTACCGCGTTCACGCCACAAGCCTCGGACAGGACGCGCACTTTCGCCGTGTATAGCAACACCCTGGTTGGACCCGGAACTGGTCCGAACCGGTCTTCGAGTTCCTCTTCCAGTTCCTCTACTTCAGGGAGGGACCGGATTGCGGCGAGGCGCTGGTAAATATCCAGCCGCTCGGCCAGGTCCTCGACGTAATAGTCCGGCACCAGGGCCTCTACTCCAAGATCGACCCGTGTTGTGGAGAACGGAAGTTCCTCATCCGGAGCGTCCTTGCCCTCTCGCAGAGCTTTCACCGTTTCAACGGCCCTGGCCAGCAGGGAGGTGTACAGATCGAAACCTATGGCAGCGATGTGCCCGCTCTGCTGATCGCCAAGAATGTTGCCGGCCCCCCTGATCTCGAGGTCGCGCATGGCGATCTGGAAACCAGCGCCGAGCTCCGTGGCCGCCAGGATGGTGTTCAGCCGCTGGTCTGCCTGCTCGGTCAACTGCTTTCCCTGGGGGACCAGGAAATAGGCGTAGGCGCGGTTCGCGCCGCGTCCAACGCGCCCACGTAGCTGGTAAAGCTGCGAAAGGCCAAACGTATCTGCGCGGTCGACGATGAGCGTGTTCACGTTGGGCAGGTCCAGCCCGCTTTCGATGATGGTGGTGCACACGAGGACGTCGTACTCGTGCGCCGCAAATGACGTCATCACGCCTTCGAGCTGGTCCTCCCGCATCTGGCCGTGGC
Source organism: Dehalococcoidia bacterium (assembly GCA_030747175.1). Taxonomy (GTDB): domain Bacteria; phylum Chloroflexota; class Dehalococcoidia; order Lucifugimonadales; family Lucifugimonadaceae. The sequence continues at coordinate 27,811 of JASLLE010000025.1, forward strand.
CGATGCCGATCCTGGCCTCCGGAACCATCTGCTGGAGCTTGTAGGCCGTGTGCTCGATGTTCTTGACGCGATTGTGGACAAGGAACACCTGTCCGCCACGATCCATCTCCCTTAGTACCGCCTCACGGATCAGATCGTTGCTCTCTTCGGACACGTAAGTCTTGATCGGGAGACGCTCATCCGGCGGCGTCTCCATCGTGCTCATGTCCCTGACCCCGGAGAGTGAAAGGTGAAGGGTCCGGGGAATCGGCGTGGCGGACATGGCGAGCACGTCTACCTCCGAGCGAAGCCGCTTGAGACGTTCTTTGTGGATCACGCCGAACCGCTGCTCTTCGTCGATCACCACCATGCCGAGGTTCTTGAAGGCGATGTCTCGCTGCAACATGCGGTGTGTGCCGATGCAGATGTCGATGCCCCCGGACACAACACCGGCGGCGATTCCCCGCTGCTCTTCGTCACTCCGGAACCTGCTCAGCACGTCTACCTTGACCGGGAAGGCGCTCAGCCGCTCGGAGAAGGTCTCGTAGTGCTGCTGCGCCAGGACCGTGGTCGGGACCAGGATCGCCACCTGCCGCCCGCTCTCGACCACTTTGAACGCCGCCCTCAACGCCACTTCGGTCTTGCCGTAGCCGACGTCCCCACACACGAGCCTGTCCATCGGGCGCGGAGCTTCCAGATCAGATTTCACATCGGCGATTGCCGCAAGTTGGTCCGGTGTCTCTTCAAACGGGAAGCTGGCCTCAAGCCTGTCCTGCCACGGCGTGTCCGGTTTTGCCTGGAGTCCCGGGACGACTTCCCGGGACGCATACAGGGCGATGAGCTCGGCGGCGATCTGCTCCGTGGCGCGTCGGACCCGTGCCTTCGCTCGCGTCCACTCCTGGGTTCCAAGGCGGGTCAGCCTGGGCGGCGCGTCGACGGCGCTGCGATACAGGGTCAGGCGGTCTACATGCTCCGTGGGGACGTACAACTTGTCATCGTCGGCGTACTCGACCAGCAGATACTCGCGTCCCTCTCCCTTTGACGCCTCGGCCCCGATGAACCTTCCAACCCCGTGTTCCACGTGGACGACAAACACGCCGGGCCTCAGGTCACTCAGTTTTGCGCCACGACGTATGGGCCTTCGCCGTACCCTGCGCCGTTCCTTGGAGACGCCGAACACCTCGCGATCGGTGAACAGGGTCATGGGACTTTCGCCTACGGGCGCCATTACGAAGCCCTCGCGTAACTGCCCCTGAACGAAAATCGCCGTGCCGGGATCTGGTTCCTTCAAAGATCCCTTTGCCACGGCGTGTGGCATCCCTTTTTCCTGGGCCATCTCGGCAAGTCGTTCTGCGTGCTGTGTTAGCACCACAACCCTGTATCCGGCGGATCGGCGGCGTTCGATCTCCTCCAGCGCCTTCTCGGTCGCGCCACCGGAAACCGGTGAAATCTCGAACGGCAATCGCTCGGCGGATCCCGGCAAACGGTCGTCATCAATCCCGAAAGGTGATATGGCGACCGAACGTTTGCGGTCGTTCATGGCGTCCGCTATGAGACCCCACTCGAGATGAGCCTGAGGAAAGTGCTCCGGGATTTCCCCCCGTGATGTTTTCGTGGTCCTGAGCTGGTTTAGACGCTGGTCCGCTGAACGGGATGCGTCTTCAATCGCGCTGGGCCGGATGGTCACGAGCAAACCGCCGGGCGGCATGTAATCGAATAACGAGCCGTGATTGAAGAGTCCGGCGTAGTAGGACAGCTCCTCGCGCATCTCGCCACGAAGCACCCGGCCGAGCTCTTCCGTGACACGGTCTTCCATGCGGCCGGCACGCCCCGAAAAATCGAGCCCGCCGATCAGGTCTCTTACTCGCTCCCCATCGGCCCGCAACGGGAGCGTCTCTTCGGCCGGGACGATAGTCACCACGGATGCCGGTTCCACGGAACGCTGCGTCTCCGGGTCGAACACCCGGATACTGTCCACTTCGTCGCCAAAGAATTCGATGCGATACGGGACATCGGACGAAACGGGAAACACATCCAGGATGCCGCCCCGACGGCTCATCGTCCCGGGAACTTCTACCGTCGGTTCGACCTCGTATCCGATCTCGATCCAGGTTTCGACGAGCCTGTCCGGGGCGGACACGTCGCCGACCTCTACCCGGTACGAACCCGACCGGAACGCTTTCGGCTCAAGTGTCTTCTGCGCGATGGCAAGGGCGGACGCAACGATCAGTGGAGGGCGGGGCGCCAGACGATCCTCAAGGGCGGCGAGCGAGCGTAACCGCTGGTGCGTGGCCCCGCGATCAGGGGTCAGGCGCTCGTACGGGAGCGTCTCGTTCTCTGCGAACTGGTAAACAGGAGCGTTTTCGCCGAGCCACGTGAATAACTGGTCCGTGAGGCGGCGGGCGGCCTCCGGCTGCGGCGTCAGGACGACGATGGGCGCGCCAAATGAGCGCCACAGCGCTCCCACCGCGTAGGGGGTTGGCGCATCGGGCGCAATCAAAGCCTCGCGGGATCTGGGCTCCCGGAGACGGTCTATCAGCTCCTGAAAACGCTCGCTCTCGGAAAGCAGAGGCAGGAGTGCTGAAAGGGTCATCCAGTCCGTTCTACTGGCCTCGGTAACACGCCAAAAAGACCAGCATCGTATGCTGGCCCGGCGTCGCATCGATCATAACAACACATCGGCGCGGTTCGCCATCGTGTTGTCCCGGGTTAGAACGGTTATTCACGGCGAATTCGTGACCGGCGGGCCGGTATAATTCGTAGTGGCATCAAACAGGTCCCCGGAATCTCACGAGCCGGATACTCCGGTTTCACCACCAACCCACCTTCGCCAGACGATTTTTCATGAGTGCACAAGGCAGCAAGTCCGCGCGCGTTCAAGACCGGCGCAATCGTCTCGTGGTCAAGCTGGGAACGAATCTGCTCACCGGCGGCCGTGAAACGCTGGACATCGAGATCATGACCGATCTCGTGGCACAGATGGCTGCGCTTGTCGAAGCCGGCCACGATGTGCTGTTAGTGACTTCCGGCGCCGTGGCGGGCGGGCGGAGGGTCGTGGCGAGACGGCCGGGGACCGGGCAACCCGGGTCCGGGGACGTACCCGGACGTCAGGTGCTTGCCGCGCTCGGGATGCCCGAACTGATGCGCACATACGACGAGCTTTTCGCCAGGCACGGCATCGCCGTCGCGCAGGCCCTGATATCGCGTCCGGACATCGCCAACCGTCAGCGCTACCTCAACGTGCGCAACACCCTTGAATCGGTTCTGAACATCGGCGCGGTGCCGATCATTAACGAAAACGATGTCGTTACCGTGGAAGAGCTGGAGGGAGACGTGTTCGGCGACAACGACCGCCTGTCCGCCTCCATCGCCAATGCCGTCAACGCCGACGGCCTCCTGTTGCTGGGCCACGAAGAAGGACTGTTTACGGCGGACCCTAACATCGACGCGTCAGCCACCCGGATCGAATCGGTCATGAGTATTGACCGCACCATCGAGGCGATGGCGGGCGACTCTCGTGACGGACGAGGGCAGGGCGGAATGCGGAGCAAGGTGGAGGCCGCCCGCATGGCGACAAGATTCGGCGCATATACCGTGATAGCAGCCGGACGAACGCCCGATGTGATCCCGCGGATAGCCGATGGCGAACGGATCGGAACTCGTTTCGAGCCGACGACGGATCGCGTCGAAGGCTGGAAGCGCTTCTTGCTCACAGGCACCGCGAGTAGCAGGGGCGGAGTTGCCATCGACGCCGGCGCCACAAAAGCCGTCAGGTATGGCGGTAACAGTTTGCTTCCCGCCGGGATCGTGCGGGTCGATGGCTCATTCGAACGCGGGGACAACATCTCGATACTCGACCCGGCCAACGACGTGGTGGCCTGGGGCATCAGCAACTACAGGTCTGTCGAGATCGAACGGATAATGGGCGTCCGATCAGACAGGATCGAGACGATCCTCGGACTCGACTACGGCCCCGATGTCGTCCATCGCAACAACATGGCGCTGGCGGAGGACGGGCTTGACCCGGAACCACTGGAGAACACGGGCGACACGGCGCCAGCGGAAAGGGCGACGGGACGATGACTGCTGTCACAGAATCAGGCTTTCGCGAGCGAGCTGTCGCGGCGCGCGCCGCCGGCAAAGAACTCGCGGCCGCCGAAACGGATAAGAAGAACAATTACCTGAATGCCCTGGCCGACTCGCTGGAGGCGCGTACCGACCAGATCGTGACCGCAAACGGGCGTGACATCGCCGCCGCCGAATCAGATGGCCTGGGCGATCACATTATCGATCGATTGAAGCTGGACGCCGACAGAATCGGGAAGATCGCTGACGACGTGCGACATGTCGCATCTCTGGACGACCCGGTCCGGGAGCAGATCGAGTGTTACACACGACCCAACGGCCTGGAGATAGAACGCGTCCGGGTGCCCCTTGGCGTGATCGGGGTGATCTACGAAAGCCGCCCCAACGTCACGATCGATATCGCCGCCCTCTGCCTAAAGGCGGGCAATACTGTCGTCCTCAGGGGCGGACGCGAGGCGATCAACTCCAACAAGATGCTCGCCGGGATCGCACGGGACGTTCTGGAATCGTCCGGCCTCCCGGCAGACGCCATCCAGTTCATAGACACGACCGATCGTGCCATCGTCGACGAGATGCTCAAGGCGCGCGGCCTGATAGACCTTCTGATTCCGCGAGGCGGAGAGGCGCTTATCAACAGGGTCCGGGAAGACGCCCGCGTTCCCGCCATCACGGGCGGTATCGGCGTCTGCCACACATACGTGGACGATGCCGCCGACCTCGAGAAGGCTGTAGCCGTGGTGGTCAACGCCAAGACGCAACGGCCCAGCGTGTGCAACGCGCTCGACACGCTGCTCGTCCACGAACGTGTCGCGCCTACCTATCTGCCGCCCATTGCCCGGCAGTTGACCGACCGCGGCGTTGAGTTGAGATGCGACGGGCGCTCGCTCGCCATCCTCGAACCGGCGCTCGGGGGCAGCCAGTTGCGTGCCGCCGGGGACGACGACTACGGGCAGGAGTTCCTGGCGCTGGTCGCATCGGTGAAGGTGGTCGATTCCATGGACGATGCGTTCGACCACATCGACCGGTTCGGCTCCGGCCATTCAGAAGCCATCGTCACCGAGAACGAGGACACGAGCGAGCGATTCCTTTCTACGGTGGACGCCGCAGCCGTGTTTTCCAACGCCTCGACCTACTTCCACGATGGCGGAGAGTTCGGTCTCGGCGCGGAGGTCGCAGTCAGCACTGACCGGCTGCACGCCCGCGGTCCGCTGGGCCTCAGGGAGATCACGACATACAAGTGGGTCGTCCGTGGCGACGGCCAGGTGCGCAACTAGCTATGCCCGGTTTTTACTTCCAGCGCGAGACGCGAACACCCAACTCCGAGTGCTACACGGTTATCGAAGAGGCGTCACCGGTGGGGCGGCTCGACATCCACTATGCCTCGCCGATTGTCCACGCCACGCTCATCGTGTCCGAGAGCCTCACACAGGAAGGCATCCAGGATATCGTCGAGATGATCGACGAAGACCTGATCGATGCGGTGGGGATAGATCGCGAAGAATTGATAGTGCACGTTCACCAGGGTCGCGATCTGGGAGTGTTCGCCCAGAACGAGTGGCCGCGGGGAGACGGACACCCGGAAGAAGGGGCTTAGCTGACCTTCCCACCCGGGTCGTATGTGCGGAGGAGGTTGTCAGGATTGCCCCCCTCTCCCAGCGGGAGAGGATTGAGGTGAGGGAGAAGTTCCAACGTGCAGTCACCCTGGTCCGTCACGCTGCCTCGCCGGTCACTAGCCCCGGGGCTCCCGGCGTCCTGAGGCGGAAACTAGCCACCCCCGAACCCACTCCTGAATCAGGCGGAAGGGTGAGGTAGGTCAAAGCTCTTCGCGAAATCGGCATTTTCTGCTGAACGGTGTGCCGGTGAAGGTCCGTCGTCCTTCCGGGCCCGGAAGGATCGGGATGACCATTGGGGCGGCGAGAACGCTGGCAACACCGCAGGACACGGTTGTGAGCCTTGTCGGTTCCGGTCCATTCGACAGGCTCATTACAAGCTTCGAGAGCCCAAGGAGACGGCTGATGGCCTCGGGGTGTCACGTCCGCAATCCGGTGTAGGAGTGGACCTGTCGAGAGCCTCAGGGTGGACCATCGACGCGGGTTGAACTCGCCCATTCTCGTTAGTAACTCTGGAAAAGCCGACCCCAGCCGGTCTTCATCGCTTCTCTGACTCGCTTGCGGCCGATGAATCGCAGCCAGAACGAGTTGTGATAGACGTTCGAGGCGAAATATGCCCAGGGCGCTACAAAACTCCTGAGCAGGATGCGCTCAAGCGGTTTCAGAGGCCCGTGGTAGATCAGTTTCTGGCCCCGGCTGGCGAACGTGTTACCGCCACTGGCGAAGCGCCAGTTCACTCTTGAGATGTCTTCCCCGACGATCTCGATCTCCGACGGATTGCCGACTCCAAGTCCAAGCTCGTGCGCCAGGCGGATCTTGGGCAGAGACATGGGGTCCATCCCCATCATCTTCGCCGCCATGGCGTCAATCGCCACCTGGTCTGCGCTCGCCAGGATCACGTTCTTCTCATACCAGCGCATGGCTC
>JASLLE010000026.1 GCA_030747175.1 Dehalococcoidia bacterium
GGGCGGAGCAAGCCACGTCCCTGCGCTGTCGTTCTGCCAACACGACCGTAACTCTGAAAACACCACCCAAATAAACCCCGCACGCGGGTGCTACAATCCCGCCCGTTTGGTGCCCGTATAGAAGGTGTCCCCATAATGACCCGGCGTCATCGGGGCGAGTCGCCCACAGAAAGCCATCGACAAGTCGCGGAGAGGTAGCACAAATTGCTGAAACACTTCCAGGTTCCGGATGACATCGCTGTCCGAGTGAAGATCGAAAACCTGACCGCAGCGACGAAGGCGGTGTTCCTCAAGATGGGCGTGCCGGAGGCCGATGCGGAACTTGCCACCGATGTCCTGATGAAGGCGGACCTCCGGGGCGCGGACACGCACGGCGTGTCCAACATGCTGCGGGCGTACGTCGCTTCTTACGGCGATGGCCGGACGAACCCGACGCCGAACGAAAAGATCGTTAGGGAGACCGCTTCCACCGCCGTATACGACGGCGACAACGGGCTCGGAATTATCACGACACCGCACGCCATGGAGATCGCCATCGCCAAGGCGAAGAACACCGGCGTCGGTATGGTCACGATCAAGAACTCCGGACATGCCGGCATGATGGCTTACCACGCCCTGATGGCGGTCAAGGAAGGCATGATCGGCACGGCATACACGGCGGGCGGCAACTCGATGGTGCCGACCTGGGGCGCGGAGCCGAAGCTGGGCACGAACCCGATCGCTTTCGCGGCACCGACCGGCACGGAAGAACCGTTTAGCTTTGACGCCGCGACGACCTCTATCGCGGGCAACAAGATCGGGCTGGCAAACCGCCTCGGCCACGGGCTCCAGCCGGGCTGGGTCGCCAACGACGACGGCTCTCCGGATATGGAAGGCGCTGCCTCTTCCGACTTCTCCGCCGGTGGAGTGCGGATGCAGTTGCCGATGGGCTCCACACGTGAGCTCGGCTCGCATAAGGGCTACAGCCTGGGCGTGATGGTGGACATCATGTGCGGCCCGCTTTCCGGCGCGGCCGGGTTCGGGGCCGCCACAAAAGAACGGCGTGCACACTTCGTGGCCGCGTACGACGTGGAAGCCTTCGTGCCGCTGGACGAATTCAAAGCGGACATGGACGGCATGATGAAGGGGTTGCGTGAGACGAAGCCAGCGCCGGGCCACGATCGCGTTGTGTATGCCGGGATGATCGAGGTCGAGACGGAGGCGGAGCGGCGTGAGATCGGCATACCGCTGCACCCCGAAGTCGTCGACTGGTTTGAGGGGATCACGAGCGAGCTGAACATCCCATTCAACCTGCGGGACTAACCCCGGTGGGGGCTGTCTTTTGCCTCTCCTTGAGGCAAAGACAGCCCCGAGTCGAAGGACATGCCCCTGGGGAGAGGGATAGCGCATAAGGCGAAAAGACAACGCCCTGACGCATCGGACAGCGTTCTGAGGCGAAGGACAGCGCCCCGAGGCTCTCGAAGGGCCGGGTAGAGGGGTGACACGCTACTTCTCCCTCACCCCATCCCTCTCCCGCCGGGAGAGGGGGTCCGGGCGGAGCTAGCCCCGCCCCTACAACAACAGATTGAAAATAACGGGGCTCAGCACGCTGAGTCCCGTTATTTTTCCGGCGACCCACATAGTCCGGATGACAGCAAGGACCACACATGAAGATCACCGGTGTCGAGACCCTCTACTTTTCCGCCCGCATCTACACGGCGGATCGCAACTGGCTGCTGGTTCGGATCCAGACGGACGACGGTTTGTTCGGCATCGGGGATGCCAGCCCGCTGGGCAACGAGATGCAGACGGCGTCCCTGATCGAGGAGTGGTCCGAAAAGTTCCTGATCGGGAGAGACCCGCTCGACACAGAAGCGATCTGGACCGAGATTTACTACAACAACAACGCCCGCGGCGGACGTATCGAGACGACCGCCCTCTCCGGCATCGACATCGCCCTCTGGGATCTCAAGGGCAAGGCGCTTAATCAGCCCATCTACAAGTTGCTTGGCGGCGCGCAACAGGATCGAATCCGTGTGTACGCGAACGGCTGGTACACCGTCGCCGCCGATCCAGACCTGAACGCCGAAGAGGCGGTCAAAACGGCGGAGATGGGCTACACGGCGATGAAGTTCGACCCCTTCGCCACGGCCAACTACTACAACATCTCGCTGGAGGAGGCGCAGGCGGCCGAGGACCGCGTGGCGGCGGTCCGAAATGCCATCGGGCCGGACATCGACATCCTCATCGAGGTCCACGCCAAGTTCTCGACCGGCACGGCGATATCGCTGGGCCAGCGCATGGAGCAGTACCGGCCACTCTGGTTCGAGGAGCCGACCTCGCAGGAGAACGTCGGCGAGATGAAGTACGTGCGTGACCGGGTAAACATCCCGATCGCCACGGGCGAGCGTCTTTACACCAAGTTCCCGTTTTACGAGCTGGTGAAGGCGGATGCCGTGGATGTCCTGCAGCCGGATATCGCAAATGCAGGCGGCATCACGGAGCTGAAGAAGATCGCCGCCATCGCCGAAGCGCGACACGTGAACATGGCTCCGCACAACACGTGTTCTGCGGTCGGCACGATGGCCGAGTGCCAGCTTGACGTCACGATGACCAACTTCCTGATCCAGGAGTACCACGCCCAGTTCTACTCGCCCTGGTATATCGACGCCTTTGAGGGCTTCCCCGTGCAGAAGGACGGCTACATCACCCTCCCGGACGGCCCGGGGCTCGGCATCACTCCGAACGATGAACTGATCGCCGCACACGGCTACGTCCCGCCGAAATCAGGACGACGGCCCGGTCGCAGGATCTGATCACCCAGAACAGCCCGGATAAAAGAAGGTTCCCCCCATGAAGATTACGGATGTCGAGACGTTCATATTTTCCGCTGCGCATCACAACGCAAACCGGAACTGGGTGATAGTCAAGATCAACACGGACGACGGCCAGTACGGTCTCGGGGACGCCAGCGGCCTCGGGAACGACCACCAGGTGATATCGCTCGTCAATGAAATGGCCGAGAAATTCCTGGTAGGCCGTGACCCGCTGGACAACGAAGCGATCTGGACGCAGATTTACTACAACAACCAGTCACGCGGCGGCCGGATAGACACCACGGCGTTGTCGGGTATCGACATCGCACTGTGGGACCTCAAGGGCAAGGCGCTCGGTCTTCCGCTCTACAAGCTGCTGGGCGGGGCGCAGCGCGAGAAGGTTCGTGTGTACGCCAACGGCTGGTACACCAACCCCGGCGCGCCGGAGTTGAACGCGGAGGAAGCGAAGAAGGTGGTGGCGATGGGTTACACCGCCATGAAGTTTGACCCCTTCGCCCAGAACAACTACTACAACATCTCGCTGGAAGAAGCCCAGATCGCAGAGGACCGCGTGGCGGCAGTGCGTGAGGCTGTCGGCCCGAACATCGACATCCTCGTCGAGGTCCACGCCAAGTTCTCGACCGGCACAGCGATCTCACTTGGACAGCGGCTTGAGAAGTACCGGCCGCTCTGGTTCGAGGAGCCGACCTCGCAGGAGAACGTCGGCGAGATGAAGTACGTGCGTGACCGGGTAAACATCCCGATCGCCACTGGAGAGCGTCTCTACACCAAGTTCCCGTTCTACGAACTGGTGGCGGCGGACGCCGTGGACGTGCTCCAGCCGGACATCGCAAACGCCGGCGGGATCACGGAGCTGAAGAAGATCGCCGCCATCGCAGAGGCCCGGCACGTCAACATGGCGCCGCACAACACATGCAGCCCGGTCGGGACAATGGCGGAGTGCCACCTGGACCTGACGATGACCAATTTCCTGATACAGGAATACCACGCAGAGTTTTACACTCCGCACTACTTCGAAGCCTTCGACGGCTTCCCGCGGCAGGTGGACGGCTACCTGACCGTGCCGGACGCGCCGGGGCTGGGGCTGACGATCAACGAAGAGGTGCTGGCCGCGCACGGGTACGATCCGAGCGCGACGGCACGCGGAGGAACGAGCCGCAGGATTTAACCCCGGCGGGGTAATTATTCGGGGCGTATTGCCATACGCCCGTACAACGCAATCACGAACACCAACGAGACACAACCGGACGGGCGGAGCAAACCCCGCCCCTACCAGAATCTGAGAGGACGAGGACATGATCGAGAACTCTATCTTTGCAAAGAACAGGCAGGGCAAGCAGGCGCTTGTTTTCTCCATGCAGTACCCCGTCACGAGCGCGGTGGAACTGGCCGCTCGCGCCGGATTTGATTCCATCCACCTTGACGGTGAGCACGGGGCTTTCAACCCGGTCGCCGTGGACGACATCGTGGCGATTTCGCACGCCTTTGGCATGAGCGTCACGGCCCGCGTGCCCAACATCAACGCCAACGAGATCAATCGCTGGCTGGACCGCGGCCTCCAGGGGATCATGGGCCCGCACATCGAGAACGGCGAAGAGGCGCAGGCGCTCGCCGACGCATGCCTGTTCCCGCCGGACGGCTGGCGCTCGTGGGGCGGCGGTCGCGGCACCGAACACGGCGATATCGATGTCATCGAGGGCACTTACGGCGGCAAGCTTGGGTTTGCACAGTTTGCGAACGCCAACATGCTGGTCGGCGGGCAGATCGAGTCCAGGGAAGCAGCCGCCCGGGCGGACGAGATCATCGCGGTTCCCGGCATGATGGCGATCGCATGGGGGCCGCACGACATGGCGGCGTCCCTCGGACACCCGGGAGAGCCGGAGCACCCGGAGGTGCTTGCCATCCACGACGAGGTAGAGGCCAAAGTCCGGGCCGCTGGCAAGCACCTGTGGTCGGACTATGGAGCGACGATGGATATGAAGGGGCTGCTCATAAGCCAGGGAAGGGTGTTCACGGCGGCACACGGGGACGACGCGTTCGCGTAACGGTAAACCCTGACGCCGGTCCTTCGAGAGCCTCAGGACACGGTCAGGAGCTTATTGGGTCAACCTGATCCTTCCCCGGAAGCAGAAGGATCTCCCGGTCAGCAGAACGCAGTCAGGTCAATCGTGCAGGCGCCATCCAGCGATAAATTCCTCCCGTCGATGGACCCGTGACTCGCGAGACGCGGACGTTCTTTAGCGCGAGCCGGGAGATTCCTCGCGTGCCAGCTTCGGAATGACGGTAATGCGTTCGGGACGATGATCGCGTTAAGGCAGATTCGATCATCTATATATACCGTTGGGGCGGAATAATATCCGCGTTAAACGTCGTCCGACAGGCGGACCTCAACGCGGCGCGCTGATATCATCGTCTGGTCGAAATGAGATCGCACCGGGAGCCCACGTGGCAGTCGAAGATCAATTCCAGGAGCCGCCGGCCTTTCAAATGGACGACGTCGCGCCCATCGCCGAACCGGAAGAGGTGATCGACGGATTCCGGTTGACCGAAGGTGAATCGGTAATCGAGACGCTGGAGGTCGATGGGACCGACAGGTTCATTCTGACGGACCGTCGCGTGATTTATATAGGCGGTGATGAAGACCACCGCAACTGGTCGTTCGCGCCGGTCAGTGAAGTCACCTCGGTAGAGGTGGCGCGCGTAACACGGGAGCGGTCGTCGCTCATGTGGGGCGTGCTCGGGCTGATCGCCGCTGTCGGAATCTGGCAGGTGGCGACGAACGACACGGTGGGGATTGTCGGCGGCATCGTGATGGCGGCCCTGGGCGCAGTTTTGCTCTGGGACTACTACCTGCGAACCCCGCCGTCACGCCTTTTGTTCCACACGGCCGGCAACGTCATCGGAGGCCCGCTCAGCCGTTCCGCAGAGGCGGGGGCGCGTTCCTTCGGCGATAGCGTGTTTGAACTCAAGTCTCGCAAATCCCGGGCCTCGGAAGAGGCAGCGCCGTCAAAACCGGCCGGGTTCACCAGGAGATTTCGTTACCCGGGATCTTGAGATCCGTGTACGTGTTCTATATGGACGCGGCGGTGGGCGTCGATGGCGCCTCTTCGATCGTCAGCCCCGGCGTCACATCGAGGTCCACTCCCGACCGGTCTCCGCGCTCCAGGTAGTGGAACGCGGCTGCGGCGATCATCGCTCCATTGTCCGTACACAGGGCCGGTGGCGGTGACATGACGGGAACGCTGGCCCGATCGGACAACGCCTCCCGGAGAGCCGAGTTAGCGGCGACGCCGCCGCCGATCACGATCCCCTGTACGCCGAACTCTTCGGCCGCCCGGGCGGTCTTCGTGGCGATCACATCCGCGACGGCTTCCTGGAATGATCTGGCGAGGGCGGCCACGGCTTCGCTATCTGGTCCTTCCTCGGGGGCCGGGTAGATTCCTTCAGCGCGGGCGCGATGCAGGACCGCGGTCTTGAGGCCGCTGAAACTGAAGTCCCAGGTTCCGGGAATCCACGCGCGCGGCAGAGGATCGGACGGGCCCCCCCGCTCGGCGATCTTCTGGATCACCGGTCCGCCCGGGTATCCGAGGCCCATCAGTCTCGCCGCCTTGTCAAATGCCTCCCCGGCGGCATCGTCGCGGGTCCGTCCGACGCGCTCAAACTCGCCGTGCGCTTTGAGCAGTGCGAGATCCGTGTGCCCGCCGGACACGACGAGGCACAGCAACGGGAAGCCATGGAGCTCTTCCGGCGCCCCTGGCGTTGGGTCGCCAGAACTCGAGTCGTACAGCCAGCCGGCATAGGCGTGGCCCTGCAAATGGTTGACACCGATCAAGGTTTTTCCGGACGCGATGGCCAGCCCCTTCGCCATGTTCAGGCCGACTATGAGAGACCCGGCGAGACCCGGCCCGCTTGTCACGGCGATAGCGTCGATCTCCGGAAGGGCCAGGTCCGCCGCCGAAAGCGCGGCGCGCACGACGGGTACGATCTGCTGGATATGGCTGCGGGATGCCAGCTCGGGCACGATGCCTCCGTATCGAGCGTGTAGTTCCGCTTGCGACGAAGCAACGTTCGACCGTATCTCACGGCCATCAACGACCACGGCCGCCGCGGTGTCGTCACACGATGATTCGATTCCGAGGACGATCATTGCGGGAGAGCTTCCGTTCTATTCCATGTGGTACCACGGGCCGGCATAATCGCGTCCGGCTCATTACCGATTTTTTACGTTAAGCTATATTGTAGTCGGCAATACTGTTCAATTACCCGGACCAACGTGGTTGGGGTGGACGAAGACGTTTACGTGGAGGGATGACGTGACGACTGAGAGTTACCCGGCCTGCAAGGCGTGTGGAGACGGAGACCTGGTGCCGCTGTCCGACTTTGGCGGCCAGGGATCTGCCGTGCATTACAAAGCATGGATATGCACGAATCCCACTTGCGGTTTCAATCTGAAGATCAGGAACGGCGACGTATACTTGAACGAGCCGATCCTCACCGAAGCGGACCGCCATCGGAGACAGGCAGCCCGTTAAAACCGGACCTGTCCCCGTACTTCACGGGAACAACCCGGGACATCCGGCGTACCAGGATATTCAGGGGACGGCTTGCGAAGCGATGAGCCGCCCTTGAGTTCAATACCCGCTCGACCAGATGCCACGGAGCTCGCACCCCCGCCGCGGCCGCCGGCCAGAAAACGCGTCCGTCTCGGTTACCTGGTTATCGTACTGGGAACGCTGGTTGCGGCCGTCGGCTTCGGATACCTGATTTACGCCGAGATCGCGCGCTCCAGACTCGGCGAACTCGTCTACGAAGTGTCGCCCGTCGAACGCGCCGGGTGGCTGACCGCACCCCTTCCGGACTCCGTTGTTTCAGACCCTTCCGTAGTTGATGATTCCGGACTCGATGGGATACCGGGCGAACCGGTTATCGCCGAGCCGATTAACGTCGCGCAACTGTTTCCGGCGCGCTGGACCAATCCGAGGTACTGGTCTGAACCAGAATGGGCGGGAGCGTTACCGTACGGCGGTGCAGATCTCCCCGAGGGGTTCGAGTACGTGAATCCGGCGGAAATCATCTCGGGTGCTGACGCTATGTCCGCCCCCGAAACCCTCAAGATCCCCGCCATCGGACTCACGACAACCATTTACGGCCTCGTCGTCTACTCGGAGGGCGGCAGGCGACTGTGGGAGAGCCCGGTGGATATCGTCGGTCACATCCCCTACACGGCACGCCCCGGCGAGGTCGGGGCCGGCTGGTACTTCGGCCACCTGGAGAGTCCGGTACGCGGCGAGGGCAACGTGTTCCATGACCTTCCGGATGTGGTTGACCTGATCAAGCATGATCCGGTGGACATCATCATCGGCAGTGCGGACGGCGAGTTCTTGTACAGGGTGACCGGGACCGGATTTATCCACCGGGATGACCTGGTCCTGGAACAGTCATCTGCGTCGACTGTCACGCTGGTTTCCTCGTACCCGAAACTCGTTTACGATCACCGGCTGCTCGTGACCGGCGAGCTCCTTGCTTCCCGTCCTCCGGGGTAAGGGCCGTGCACGCGAATCTGGCGGGCGCAGTGACGGCGATCGCCTGTGCAATTGTCTGATCCGGACAGAGCGATCTGGCCCGGTTACCCGGCTATAATTCATGGAGCTTTGTGAAACAGAGCGCTACCCCCCCGACGTGAGGCTATTCCAACCACTTGGCTACCCTTCAATCTGACGCACCCTCAATCCACGCGGCCGGTGTTGAGCGGGACGCGACAACCGACCGATTCCTGATTTTTGTGCTGGGAATCATGATTATCGGCGCGATTTTCCAGATCACGTTTGGTGGCATCGTCAGGGTGACGGAATCCGGTCTGGGCTGCCCTGACTGGCCGCTATGTCATGGTTCGATTATTCCCAGATGGGAGTACCACACTATGATCGAGTGGAGTCACCGCACGATTGGCGCGATTGTGGGGGTGTTCTTTGTCATCGCGACAAAGCGCGTGTGGTGGAATTACCGTCACAACAAGTTCCTCCTGTATTCGACATCTGCCGCATCCGTATCCATAGCGATAGTCGCCGGGTTCGGCGGCGCCGTAGTTTTGTCGGAAGTAGAACCGGCCCTCAGATCGATCCACCTGGCCATTGCCGAAATAGTGGTGTTGCTTACGGTCCTTGCGTTCTCGGCTGCCGTTACCGGATGGACACCTTCCGGGATTTCGAAGGCAGCGGGCGGCGCTGCGGCGGCGGCGGTAGAATCTGCCCGGAGCCTCGTCACGATACGGCGGGTCACCACCCTGGCAGCGGCGCTTGCGCTCGTCACGCTGTTGTCGGGTTCATACGCCGTCTGGCGTGGCGCAGGGGCCGTCTGTCCCGGTTGGCCGCTTTGCGGTGGACCGATCATCCCGGAATCAGAGCTGGTATGGATCCACGCGATACACAGATTGACCGCCGCAGCCGCCACGCTCGTGGCCCTGTACGCGGCACACAGGGCTTACCGGTTGGCCCGTGGCTCACGGATCGTTCGAACGCTCTCGCTCGTCGCTATGGCGACCGTCGTCGTTCAGGTGTTGGTCGGTGCGGCGAATCCGTGGACCGATTTCTCGGAATGGGCGCAGGTGATACATCTGTCGCTGGCGACAATCATGTGGACTGATCTCGCCTTGCTCGTGGCGATGCTGGCGATGAAACCTTTCGAAGACGGTATGACGCCGGAACGCAGCGCGGGACCGTGAAGAAATGTCGGCGCCTGATGTTTACGGCCTCAAGTCAGGGGTTGCCGGAATGACGGCGGTCGTTCGCGACTACATCTCTTTGACCAAACCACGCGTGATGGTCCTATTGCTGTTGACCTCCGTGACAGGGATGGTCCTCGCCGCGGGCGGGCTGCCGGACGGCGTTGTCCTGGTGGCGGTGCTCGTCGGCGGGATGGCGGCGTCCGGCGGCGCCAGCGCTCTCAACCACTGGCTGGACCGTGACATCGACCAGGAGATGGGGCGAACGGCCACCCGTCCCGTCGCGAGCGGGCGTGTCAGGCCGATGAGCGCCTTCGCTTTCGGCGTGATCCTGACCGTGTTCAGCTTCGCCGTTCTGCTGGCCTGGACCAATCTCCTGGCGGCACTGCTCGCAATGACCGGCACGTTGATCTACATCATCATCTACACCGTCTGGTTGAAGCGCTCGTCCGTCCAGAACATCGTCATCGGGGGCGCTGCGGGCGCCGTACCGCCGCTGGTTGGATGGGCCGGTGTCGAGAACAGTATTGGCCTCGAAGCCTGGTACCTGTTTGCCATCATCTTTTTCTGGACCCCGCCGCACTTCTGGGCTCTCGCGCTCCTCATCAAGGACGAGTACAGGGCGGCCGGCATTCCGATGCTGCCGGTAGTAGCGCCCCGCTCGACGACCAACCTGTCGATCCTGTTGTACACGGTGCTACTGGTTGCTCTCACGCTGGCGTTCGTGGCGGCGACCGATAAGCTCGGGGTGATCTACCTGGTTCCGACCATCTTGCTCGGCGGGATCTACCTGGCCCTGACGGCACGTTTGTTCTGGGACGACACCCGTCCGGTAATACTCGGTCTCTACAAGTACTCATTGCTCTACCTCGCGTTGCTGTTTGTGGTCGTCATGGTCGACGGCACGCTCGGTTAGAAAGAACCCCGCAGGACACCGGAAAAACGGGGCAAAAATAAAAGACGCCCCGGGGATCAGGGGCGTCCGTTGTTGCTGCATTCTGCGGCTCTGCAACCGGTCGACGATCGCCTTGCCGGGCAGCCCGTGAGATCAGGTCACCGGGATCAGGCGGCGAGCGCCTCGGTCGCCACACGAGCGATTTCGGCAAACGCCTCGGGCTCACGAATGGAGAGGTCGGCGAGCTGTTTGCGATCGATCTCCACGCTGGCCAGGTTCAGCCCGTGTACGAGCCGGGAGTAGCTCAACCCGTGGGTCCGTGCCGCGGCGTTGATACGCAGGATCCAGAGCGCCCGCATCTCACGTTTGCGCAGCCGGCGATGGGCCGTCTGGTATGCCATTGCGTGGAGCAATGACTCTCGTGCGACCTTGTATCGGCGGCTACGCGATCCGCGGTGGCCGCGTACGGCTTTCAGTACGGCTCGATGCCGTCGGTGTTTTGTTGTGCCGCGCTTGACTCGTGCCAACTGAGGCTTCTCCGGTGACTACTGTCTTTGATGTGGCTGTGATCGCCCGGGAGGCCCGGACGCCTCACCCGCCACTTCGATTACGGAATTGGATCGGCACGCGCCGATCCGAAGAACTTTTGTCGGGTTTTTTTAGGGAGTAATTAAGGATGACGCTTTCGGCATGGCGCCGCAAGCGTTCAGGAAATTTACCGGCCGAGAAGCCGCTTGATTCGTTTTTCGTTTGCGGGCGAAGTGCCGATCTTGCGATCAAACGCCCGGCGCACCCGTGCTGACTTCTTCCGCCGCAGATGGCTCTTTGGTCCCTTGGTCCGCAGAACCTTTCCGCCACTGGTTACATGAAACCTGCGCTTCGCGCCTTTGTGGGTCTTGATTTTCGGCATTAATTATCGGTGCTTTCGGTTGATCCGCTGGCCCTGGAGTTGGCCGCCACGGCTAACTCGTCCGGAGCCAGGATTATGCTGAGTGAACGCGCCTCCATCATCGGCGAGCGTTCCAGTTTCGCTCCGTCGGCAAGCGCCTCGGCGGCGCGCCTCAGAAGTTTGACGGCGAGGTCCGGATGGGCGATTTCTCGACCGCGGAACCGGACCGTCACTTTTACTTTAGCCCCTCCGGCCAGCAGATCCCGGGCGCGCTTGACCTTCGAGAGAAAGTCGTGCTCGCCGATCTTCATGCTCAACCGAACTTCTCGAAGTTCGTTCCGGGCCTGGCCTTTCTTTGCCTCACGCTCGCGTTTTGACTGCACGAACTTGAATCTGCCGTAGTCGAGCAGTTTGCACACCGGCGGCGTCTGGTTGGGAGCCACCTCGACGAGGTCGAGTCCCTGTTCGTCCGCCATCTCAAGCGCGGCCTGGATATCTAGGACGGCGCCGGTGCCGTCTTCTTCAATGATCCGCACTTCCGGAACTCGGATCTGGCGGTTGATGCGGTAATCGCGGGCTATATGCGGGATCCTCTGCCCGTAGGCCTTGAAGCCTCGGGAATCAATGGTTTTCGGACACTAATTTGCCACGATGCAGAATACCATGCCGGACGGTCGCAGGTCTACGTTCGACCGTTCGAGACGCGGCCGGTCAACGGCCTGCGCCGAATCTGGACCTGACCAGATCACGTATCCACGTTTGAACAACAGATTGCGGCCCGCCGCAAATACGGGGCGAAGTCCCGTGCCTGTACGGGGGTCGAAACCGTGTCCTGTGATAGGATCAGGTGGTCGTAATCTTTAGATTATCGCCCGTCGTCGCGAACCCAGATGTGACTGGGGCCGACACCGGATTGAAGATCGTCGACCTCTTTTCGATGAGCTTCGAAATCAATATGGGACGGCCCACACCTGGGACTTACATCAGGAACGTGAGGCATGTCCGGTCACCCGGGAGGTGACTGTGAGCCGGCGCTGGATGCGTAACAGCCTGATCTACCTTTTGATCGTTGTCGCCGTGATTACGGTGTTCTTCCTGTTCTTCGACAACGACCCCCTCGATGGCGCACGCGAAATCCCGATCAGTGAGGTGGTAAACCTCGCCCAGAACCCGGGTAATGAGCACATCACTATCGAGGTCCAGGGCGACGATCTCACGATCCGCAAGGGCGCGACTACCTTTGTGTCCCGCAAAGAGCCGGGCGCGAGCATCGTTGAACTCCTGGATCAGGTGGGCGCAAGAGAAAACGTCTCCATCGAAGTCCAGGCGTCCGGCGGCGGACTCGGCAGCTTCATCGGCCTGATGATCAACTTCCTGCCGCTGATCCTTTTCGGCGGGATCCTGCTGTTCATGATGAGGCAGGCGCAGGGCAGTTCCAACCAGGCGATGGGATTCGGCCGCAGCCGCGCCCGGATGTTCGTCGGCACCAAGGCCACAGTGACCTTCTTTGACGTAGCCGGAGCGCCGGAGGCCAAACAGGAACTTGAAGAAGTCGTCGAGTTCTTGAAGTACCCGGAACGCTTCGTGGCGCTTGGCGCGCGCATACCGCGCGGCGTCCTCCTTGTTGGCCCCCCCGGCACCGGCAAGACGCTGCTGGCCAAAGCGGTCGCCGGCGAGGCCGGAGTGCCCTTCTTCTCGATATCGGGTTCCGAGTTCGTCGAGATGTTCGTCGGAGTCGGCGCGTCCCGTGTGCGTGACCTGTTTGAACAGGCCAAACGGCACGGACCGGCGATCATCTTCGTGGACGAGATCGACGCGGTCGGCCGCCATCGCGGCGCCGGGCTGGGCGGGGGACACGACGAACGGGAGCAAACCCTGAACCAGATCCTCGTGGAGATGGACGGGTTTGAGACCGGTACGAACGTCATCGTCATCGCCGCCACCAACCGGCCGGACATCCTGGACCCGGCTCTTCTGCGGCCGGGACGATTTGACCGCAGGGTGAGCCTGGACTCCCCGGACATCCGCGGCCGTACGGCGATCCTTGACGTTCACGCCAAAGGCAAGCCGCTGGCCGATGATGTAGACCTTCAAAACCTGGCGCAACAGACCCCGGGATTCAGTGGCGCGGACCTGGCGAACCTGATCAATGAGGCGGCGATCCTTGCCGCCAGAAGGAACAAAAAACAGGTGGGCCAGGACGAGATGCTGGAGGCGATCGACCGCTTGATCGCCGGACCCGCGCGCAAAAGCAGGGTGATCTCGCAGCACGAAAAAGAGGTCACTGCCTTCCACGAATCCGGACACGCGATCGTGGGCTACTTCATGCCCCACGCAGACAAGGTCCACAAGATCTCTATCGTCGCCCGCGGCCGCATGGGCGGGTATACCCGCTATCTACCGGACGAGGAGCGCACGCTCCAAACGAAGAACCAGTTTGAGGCGATGATCGCCACCGCCATGGGTGGACGAGTCGCCGAGCAGATGGTTTTCGACGAGATCACGACCGGAGCCTCGAACGACATCGAGAAGGCGACACAGATCGCCAGGGCGATGGTGACGCAGTTCGGAATGAGCGAAAAGCTGGGGCCGCGGCTCTTCGGCAAGCGCGAGGAGATGGTCTTCCTCGGCAAAGACCTTGGAGAACACAGGGACTACGGCCCGCGGACCGAAGAGTTGATCGACTCGGAAGTCGACAGTTTGCTCCAGGCAGGTTGGGAGAACGCAGAGCGCATCATCACCGAGCAGCGCGAGCATCTCGACGCCATATCAACCTTCCTGATCGAGCACGAGACGATAGACGGCAAACAGATGACCGACATCGTCGAGGGAAGAGACCCGCTTGCGGTGGTCGATCCTGAGCCCGAACCCGCGTCCGATTCCGGCGAGTCTGAAGAAACCGAAAGCCCGTCAGCCACGCCTTCCGAGGACCAGGGCCGCACTCCTGACATCCGGGACGCCAACCCGCAGCCGGGCCTGGACTAGGGTCAACGAATCGCCGGAACCGCGCCCCGGACCCCCCGCGTTCACGCGGGGTCTTGGCCGGCGTCGGTCAGTGGGCGGGGCCGATAGTAAAGTCCCCACCGGTTCATCGCCTCCCGGATCCGCGCGTCGTCCAGGGCCGCTATCTCGTTGAAGAACCCGGCGAGAACGTGCGCCGGTCTCACGTCGTCCTCGCACACCCAGCTGCGATCGCCCGGGACCATGTAGAGCAGTCCGTTCTGGTGGGGACACTCCATCGCCATGGACGCGCTCCCCTGCCCCACCTTCAGCGTGAACCCACCGTCCTTCAGGCCGGCATGCTCGGGCGGTTTTTCATCTGCGCTCATAAAATCTCCTCGAATTGGAGTGGATGCCCCCTCTCCCTGCGGGAGAGGGTCGGGAGCCTGCCCTTCCCCGGAAGGGTGAGGGAGAGGTTTGTACGTTCAAAAAGTCATTAACCACCACCGAACCCCCTCCTACATTAGATATTCGTTCGGGTGCGCGAGTGATGCTCGGACGTGACGTATCCTGTGGTTCTGGTTGCTTGCGGGCGTCCCGTGCCCGGCCAAAAGAGCTTTATCAGATGACGGCCGAACGGCGACGCCCCACATTAGGGTAGCCTTGTGGCGACCAGCGTCACCTGATTTACCCTGAGTTACCGGGATTTACTGGGACCGCACAGGAGTCTGGCCCATGGGGATCCACTATCAGGACCGTGACATTGTCGTCTACAAGACATCTTGCGGGCCTTACGACAACAACTGTTATCTACTGGTCTGTCGCATGACCGGGGAGAGCGCCATCGTTGACACGCCGGAAGATCCGGGCGCGGTGATCGAGCAAGCGCGAGAGGCCGATGTCAAAGCGATCTTGATCACCCATAACCACATGGATCACCTGGCGGGATTCGACACCGTATTCGGCGCCCACGACGTGCCGGTCTGCATCGGGACGGCGGACGGCGACTCGCTCGACGGCAAAGGCGTGGGGGAGTGGATAGCAGGGCCCGACATCCATCATGTCGGCGAACTCAAGATTCGGGCGATTCACACGCCCGGCCATACTCCAGGCTCCACGTGCTACGCCATCGACACCGAAGGGGGAGAGCACACGCTATTGCTGTCAGGAGACACGCTGTTCCCGGGAGGGCCGGGACGGACGGGCAGCCCGGAGCTTTTCACGCAGGAAGTCCAGAGCATCACCGGACGGCTGTTCCCGCTGCCGGACCACACGGTCGTGCTGCCCGGTCACGGCGCGGACACCACCATCGGGATCGCCAAGCATGAATACGGGATCTTTGCCTCCAGAGGGCACGCGGAGGATCTGCACGGCAACGTGACCTGGCTGGGGGACTAGTGCAGATACCCGGGGTCGGGCTCCCTGAGCGCGGGCACCGCCAGATCAGCGTTCCGTGGCTGATAAAGGACGTACTCCTGGCGTCTGGAGCCGTGGTCGGCGTTGTGCTGGCGACGGTCATCGCAGTGGCTACCGTCGGCAACCTGACGGGCCAGGATGACGACTGGCTCATCGAGGGCGAGTTCTTTGGTCTGCCGGCTCCATTGGTGCTGGCGATCTTGCTGGAGACCTTCTTCCTGGCGGCGGTGTTTCTCTACGCGGGAGTCAAGCGCGGGGCTATAGTCCGCCAGCTGGGATTCGTGCGGCCCGTGGGCCGAATGCCGTACCTCCTCGCGATCGCTGCGTGGCTCGTCGGGCTGGCGGCCCTGGTCGGGTGGGCCGGTCTGACCGAGATTATCGGCATCGAACTGCTGAAGATCCCGGACCCGCCTGAAGAGCTCGTGGATTACTCCGGCGCCCGGCTGGCGTTTCCGATCATCATCGTCGGGCTGTTCGGGCCTTTTTGCGAGGAGATCTTCTTCCGTGGTTTCGCACTTCCCGCGTTCGCCAGACGCTACGGGCTGTGGGGAGGCATATTCATCAGCGCCGTACTGTTTGCCATGTTCCACTTCAGCATCGGTGCGTTCGTGCCGATATTCATTTTTGGTATCGTCCTCGCGTGGCTTTATGTTCGGACCGGGTCGATCTACCCGAGCATGGTCGCCCACGCAACGCAAAACATCGTCGCGACCCTGGCATCCACCTGACCGTTAACCCATCTAGATCCCGCAATGACTAGAAAGACGATTTCACAACGATGTCCGAGAGACTGAAAACAGCGTTTCAGCGCGCCCGGGACGAAGGCAGATCGGCGCTGGTGCCTTTCGTGACCATCGGCTACCCGTCCGTTGAGGCCACGCTGGAGATCGTTCCCGAGCTGGAGGCGGCGGGCGCGGACGTTATCGAGCTTGGCGTGCCGTTCAGCGATCCACTGGCGGAGGGGCCGACGATCCAGAAATCAAGCCAGCACGCTCTCGATCAGGGGGTTTCTTCTGAAACCGCGATGGCGACGGTGCGCCGGTTGCGGGAGGCCGGTGTGACGGTCCCGCTCGTGTTCATGGGCTACTACAACCCCATCCTCTCGTACGGCCTGGAACGTTACTGCAGGGACGCCGCGGACGCCGGGGCAGATGGATTGATTGTGCCGGACATTCCATCGGAGGAAAACGCGGAGCTGAAGGGGTTCGCTGAGAGCAGCGGACTCGGCCTGATTCCGCTCATAGCGATCACCAGTCCCGGTCAGCGCGTCAGAGACGCTTGCGCCGCGGCGTCGGGTTTCATCTACTGCGTCGGGGTGCTGGGTGTTACCGGCGTCGGCGAGACGGCGTTCGATCGCGTGCACGGGCTGGTCGACGAGGTTCGCCGGCACACACAACTGCCCGTCGGCGTCGGGTTTGGGATTCGCACCGAGGACGACGTCCGAAAGGTTTCCGGGTTCGCCGATGCGGCTATCGTCGGGAGCGCCCTGGTGGACGTAATCGGCGCCGGCCCCGAGGAGACATCGGCGGAACGCGCCGGCGCGTTCGTTCGTGAACTGGCCGCAGGGACTCGCGCCAGCTAAACTGCTCGCCGCGCAGCCGACGAACTCCGGCCCGCGGCGTCAGGGCATCAAACGTTTCGCGCTTCGGCGCGATTCCGGGCCACATTCATTGGGAGCACGATGACAGTTAGAGGTGTACGCGGGGCCACGACGGTGACCGAGGACACGCGGGAAGCGATTCTTGATGCGACGACCGAGTTGATAAACGAGGTCGTGGCCGCGAACGAGATCGATAAAGACGATCTCGCTTCGGTCCAGTTCACGACCACCATGGACCTCGTCTCGGAGTTCCCGGCGGTCGCCGCACGGATGCTGGGGTGGGTTCACGTGCCGCTCATGAACAGTCACGAAATGGACGTGCCGCACGGCTTTCCCCGCTGCATACGCGTGCTGATGATGTGGAACACGGACCGTGCGCCGCAAGACATAAAACACATCTACTTGCGAGACGCGGTAAACTTGCGTGCGAAGCAGAGCAAACTGACCTGAGAAGACAGGCAAATGAACGGTAGACCGGTGACATTCGCAAGCGCCTCAACCGCCCACCACTTTGTGCGCGGCGCTTTTACGCGCTTCACCCTGGTCCCGTTGTTTACGAGCTGGCGTCCCTATACCTATAGCGGTTAGCTTTCCGCCCGGGCGCCCGTAAACTCCAAATTTCTCGCTGCCCCACGGTACCTCCGCGCGCGCTGCGTGCGCCACCACTCAAGGGTCACATGACTACACAACACACTTCCTCCACAAACAACTGCCCAATCTTTCACCGCCGACGGTTCTTTTATCCACGCCGCTAAAGAACCAGATCCCGCCAACTACACCCCCCACAGGACACCCCGATAACTCGAAAGAGCCAGTAACGATATGACTACCTCAAACGTAAACGTCGATCGCATGGATCGCCTCAGCACCCCGGACGAATACCTCTCGGAGCTTCCAATTACGCCCGAGGCGACGGCGCTCGTGGCACGCACCAGGAAAGAGCTGGAGGACATCATGGCAGGGGCGGATGACCGCATGGCCATACTGGTCGGCCCCTGTTCCATCCACGACGAGAAGGCCGGGCTTGAGTACGCCCGAAACCTGGCCAGGCTGGCCGAGCGCGTGAAGGACCGGATCCTGGTCGTTATGCGGGTCTACTTCGAGAAGCCCCGGACCACGGTCGGCTGGAAGGGCCTCATCAACGACCCGAACCTGAACGGCACATTTGACGTGGCGACCGGGCTGCGTCGTGGCCGCCGGTTCCTGTTGCAGGTGGCGGAGCTCGGGTTGCCCGCGGGCACCGAGTTTCTCGACCCGTTCACGCCGCAGTACATGGCGGACCTTGTGTCATGGGGCGCCATTGGAGCACGCACCACGGAGAGCCAGACGCACCGCCAGATGGCCAGCGGGCTGAGCATGCCCATCGGTTTCAAGAACGGGACCGGCGGCACGCTCCAGATCGCAGTGGACGCCATGGTCGCGGCCGAGTCTCCGCACGCATTTCTCGGGATCGACGGGGGAGGACGCGCCAGCGTCGTCCACACTACCGGCAACGTCGGCGTCCACCTGATTCTCAGGGGCGGAGCGGACGGCCCGAACTACGACGCTGATTCGGTGGCGAAGGCCACGGAACTTCTCGGCGCGAGCGGCGTGTCCGAGCGGCTTGTGATTGACTGCTCACACGCCAACAGCAACAAAGACCACGACCGCCAGCCGATCGTTTTCCGTGATGTGATTCAGCAGCGTGTGGACGGCAACAATGCCGTCGCCGGAATCATGCTGGAAAGTCACCTCAACCCCGGCGCGCAGAAACTGATCAACGGCCTCGAAGGGCTCGACTACGGCGTCTCGATAACCGACGCCTGCATCGGCTGGGCCACGACGGAGGAACTAATCCTGGAGGCGCACGGCGCGCTTTCCGGAAAGGTCAACGCAACTGTCTGAACCTCACGTCCGATACCAGGGCATCGGAAAGAATTGGCGGGCATCCACCGCCAGGGAGTTGAAGTTCGATGATCGTCACAATGGAACGGCTGGCCACCGAGGAACAGATCCAGGCCGTCGTCACCAACGTCGCCGAGACGCAGAACAGCACCGAGTTGATCCGCGGGGTTGAGCGTACGGTAATCGGGGTTGTCGGGGACCACATCAACGAGGATCTTCGGTCCGGGTTGGAAGCCCTGCCCGGGGTCGAGGCCGTGGTACGGATTACGAGGTCGTACAAACTCGGCAGCCGTGAGTTCCGACCGACCGACACCGTGGTCAACGTGAAGGGCGTCAAGATCGGCGGCGGCAACGACCCCGTCGTGATGGCCGGGCCGTGCTCAGTCGAGTCCGAAGAACAGTTGATGGCGACGGCCGACGCCGTGAAAGCGGCGGGGGCGACCGTCCTCCGGGGCGGTGCGTTCAAGCCGCGAACGACGCCTTACTCCTTTCGCGGCCTGAAGGAAGAGGGCCTCAAGCTGCTCAGGGCCGCCTCCGACAAGACCGGGTTGCCTGTAATCACGGAGTTGATGTCCGAAAAAGATGTCGAACTGGTCGCCGAGTACTCAGACATCCTCCAGATCGGCACGCGCAACGCCCAGAATTTCATGCTGCTGGACGCCGTCGGCGAGCTGGATAAACCGGTGCTGCTGAAGCGCGGAATGGCGAACTCGTACGACGACTGGCTGAACGCTGCCGAATACATCCTGGCGGGTGGCAACCGGAACGTGATCCTGTGCGAGCGCGGCATTCGGACCTTCGAGACATACACCCGCAATACGCTGGATATCGCCGCTATCCCGGTGATCCATCGCCTGAGCCACCTGCCCGTCGTCGCAGACCCGAGTCACGGGACGGGACGGTGGCACATGGTGCTTCCGATGGGTGTCGCTGCAATAGCGGCGGGCGCAGATGGATTGCTGATCGAGGTCCATCCAAACCCGGACCACGCCATGTCAGACGGGCCACAGTCCGTCACCTTCGAGAACTTCGCCCGCCTTATGGACGGCGTACGCAGCGTCGCCGGGGTGGGTGCGGGCAACCGGGTTCCACTTCGCGCGCAACCCCTTGCCGTGTAGGCTGATTCCCGAGGTTTCGAGTTTCAGACGAATGACAGGACAATGAGCCTCCAATCCCAGCTCCAGAAGGCATCCCCCGGCCGCCCGAGCGTAGTCACCGTTGGCACGTTCGACGGCGTCCACGTCGGACACGCGCGGCTGTTTGAGGTGACCACCGGGCTGGCCCGGAACATCGGCGCCGGCAGTATCGCCATCACGTTCAAATACCCCCCGCGCGAGTTGCTGAAACCCACCGCTCCGGTGCCGCACCTTGGCCCCTTGAGTGAGCGGCGTTCCCTCATAGCGGCGCTCGGTATCGACCATGTGATCGAGGTCGATTTCGACGATCAAATCCGCAACACCAGCGCCGATGAATTCGTGCGGATCCTGATGGCCGAACTGGATATGCAGGGCCTGGTCCTCGGCCCCGGCGCGACGGTCGGACGCGATCGCGGCGGCGACGAGACGCGCATGAAGGCCCTGAGCGACGAGCTGGGATTTGAGCTTCGGATCGTTCCGCCGGCGACGGTAAACGGGGTAGCAGCTCGTAGCACCAACATCCGCGCCGCCCTCTCGACCGGCGACATGGCTTCAGCGTCAGAGCTCCTGGGCCGGAACTTCAGCATCACCGGCATCGTCACCGAAGGAGATCGGAGGGGTCGTACGCTGGGATTCCCCACGGCGAACATCACGCCCGATCCCCACGGGGCATTGCCCGCTGATGGCATATACGCCTGCTACGTAACGACCGATAGAGGCCGTTATCTCGCCGCCACAAACGTCGGGGTTCGCCCGACATTCGACAACGGACCGCGCGTGATCGAACCCTTTCTCCTGGACTTTGAGGGCGATCTGTACGGTCACCGGATCAGCGTGGAGTTTATCGAGCGGCTGCGCGAGGAAGAGCGGTTCGAGAGCGTGGACGCGCTGATCGAGCAGATGAAGAACGACGTAAGGGACACACGCCGGGTCCTCGGCGCGGCCCGTCAGCAGTCAGGATCCCGTTGAGCGCTATGGACATCATCGAAGAACTACGCTGGCGGGGCTCTATCTACGACGCGACGCCCGGCACGGAAGAGATGCTGGCGCGCGAGAAGACGATCGTGTACGTCGGTTTCGACCCGTCCGCGCGCAGCCTCCACATCGGCAACATGGTCCCGATCATGGGACTTGTGCGGATGCAGCGCCACGGCCACTCACCGATCGCCATCGCGGGCGCGGGCACCGGAATGATCGGCGATCCTTCCGGCAGGGACGACGAGCGGCAACTGATGAGCGTTGCCGAAATAGACGACAACGTCGAGAACATCAAGCTCCAGCTGGCCCGGTTCATGGATTTCGACACGAAGACCAACCCGGCGCGCATCATCAACAATGCTGACTGGTTGCGGAAGGTCGGGATGACCGACTTTCTCCGGGACGTCGGGAAGCACTTCACCGTCAATTACATGCTGGCGAAGGAGTCGGTGGCTTCTCGCATGGTCCGGGAGCAGGGCGTCTCGTACACGGAGTTCAGCTACATGCTGCTCCAGGCGTACGACTACCTGGTGCTGCACGACGAGTACGGCTGTAATTTACAGATGGGCGGCTCAGACCAGTGGGGCAACATCCTCGCCGGGGTTGACCTGATCCGTCGCGCGCGCGGTCACCAGGCGCACGCCATGTCCTACCCGCTGATCACCACGGCATCCGGCGCGAAGTTCGGCAAGTCTGTCGGCGGCGCGCCGACGCTGGACCCGGAGGAGACCTCGCCGTATCGCTTCTACCAGTTCTGGATCAACGTCGATGACGCAGACGTCATCCCGTACATGAAGTTGTTCACGCTCATGGACCAGGACGAGATCGCCGGGTACGAGGAGGCGGTATCTTCAGAACCACAGAAGCGGGAGGCGCAACGCGCCCTGGCCCGCACGGTGACGGAGATGGTGCACGGGTCGCAGGGAGTGGGGACGGCGCTGAGCGCTACCGATGTACTTTTTGGCGGCGAGATGGATGGTTTTTCGGCTGCCGAGCTGCTGGATATCTTCGCCGATGTGCCATCCGAAGAGATCGACCGATCCTCGCTCCTGGGCGAAGGCGTGCCGATAACTCAGCTCCTGACACAGGCCGGCGCTGCGAAGTCCAACGGCGAGGCCCGGCGATTGATCGAGGGCGGCGGCGTGTCCCTGAACAATCGGCGAGTCAGCGACGGACGTGGACGCATATCGCTGGACGAGGCTATCGACGGCGAGGTACTGGTGCTCCGGCGTGGCGCACGCAACTACTTCATGCTCCGGCTGGTGTGATCGGCAAAACGTGGACAGAAATTCACATGCACATCACGCCATCCGGGTCTGACTGTCGCCAAAAATGTCATCCCGAGCGTAGTCGAGGGACCCTCACCAACTGGCTTTTATCCGGCCCAAACTGGAAAGTACGGATGCGATCGTCGGTGCGAAAAGGCTTGAGGACCTAACAGGCCTTTCGTGCACGGTGAGCCGCGCGGTTCAGGTCCCTCGTCCTTCCGATACCAGAAGGATCGGGATAACGATGGTTGTCCGTCCTTCGACGGCCTCAGGACACTTGACCGCCATCTCGCGACTTTCCTCCGGGTCTTCGAGAGCCTCAGGGCGCGCGTAGGGCTCAGGACACGACTACCGTCGCGACCCACCTCCAGACCTCCTCCCTCCCAGGGAGGAGGCTCGAAACGGCCCCCTCCTGATACAGCAGGAAGGGCAGGCTCCCAACCCTCTCCCACCTGGAGAGGGGACCACGTGATCGTGCTACGGCGTGGCGCGGGTGAGGAACCGGCGCATAAATTGAGTTGATGCGAACCGCGTTTGCCAACCGGAAGTTCACATCTACTTCACGCCAAACAGGCCCGGGTATCGCTAAACTTGATCTACGGCGCGACCATTGATGTCGCGCCGTGGCGCGTCTAAACGCCAGCAACGATTTCAATGGCATCGCGACGGGAAGAAATGTCCGAATTGAACCTGAGAATCCCTGGCCCGGTTCCGCTACCTCCCGAGGTACTGGAGCTGGCCGGAGCACAGATGATCAACCACCGCGGGCCGGAGTTCGCCGAGATCATCGACCGGATGACGGCGAATTTCAAAACGATCCTCGGGACGCAGGGTCGCGCCTACTTCCTGACGGCGTCCGGCACTGGCTCGATGGAAGCGGCGATAGTAAATACGCTGTCCGCCGGCGACCGCGTGCTTTCGATCAGCATCGGGTCGTTTGGCAACCGCTTCGGCGATATCGCGGAGGCGTACGGCGCCGAGGTCACGCGGATCGAGTTCGAGTGGGGCACGGCCGCCGATCCGGAAAAGGTCCGAGAGACACTCGTATCCATGCCGGACTGTGCGGCCGTAATCGTGACGCACAACGAGAGTTCCACCGGCGTGATGAACCCGATCGCTGATATATCGAAGGTCGTTCACGCCGAGTCGGACGCGCTGATCCTTGTAGATGCCGTGAGCAGCGCGGCGGGCGTTCCTTTGCCGATGGACGACTGGGGGCTGGACGTGGTCGGCACCGCGTCGCAGAAGTCCTGGGTGGCGCCGCCCGGTATCGCCATGGTCGCCATGAGCGACCGCGCATGGAAGGCGCATGAGACGTCCACGATCCCGAAGTACTACTTCGATATCGACCAGTACGAAAAGTTCCTCCAGATTGGGCAACCGCCCTTCACGCCCGCGCTTTCGGTCATCTACGCGCTTGATCACTCCCTGCAGGCCATCGTCGCCGAGGGCATTGAAGAGGTTCTGACGCGGCACGCGGCGCGGGCGCAGCAGACGCGCGACGGCGCAAAACGAATCGGCCTGGAGCTGTTCCCGGACGCGTCGATCGCCTCCGACACGGTGACAGCCATCCGCGTCCCGGAGGGTATCGACGGCAAGTCGCTCGTCTCCCGGGCACGAGACGAGTACAACGTCGAGCTGGGTGGCGGGCAGGAAAAGCTGGCCGGACAGATCATCCGTATCGGTCACATGGGATGGGTGCAGCCGGAGCACATCGACGAGAGCATCGACGCCGTGGAGAAATCGCTGGCGGACCTGCGGGCGTAATACCAACCATCTCCCGTCAGGCGGGAGACGGGCAACGCGCGTCCCGAGGTAATTTCACTGGCGTTGAAAGGCGGCTCCCGTTGGAGCAGGACAAACGTTCCGGTATCCGAGGCCGCCTGACCGGGCGATCTTCACCGCTCCTTGCCGCGCTGTTCGCTGTGTTCACTTTGCTCGCCGGCGCATGCGGCAGCGCCTCTCAAATCGATGAAACAGACAGTGCGTCCGCGGCACAGCCTGCCTCCTCCACCTCCCCCTCAGCCACGGCAACGCCAAACCCGAGTTCCACCAGCGAGACCGTTTTTGCGCCGGATTTCGAGTTGCCGCAGGCGGGCGGAGGGACGGTCAGGCTTTCCGACGTGTACTCACGGGGCAACACGGTGCTGGTGTTCTACCGGGGCTACTTCTGAGGAATTTGCCGGAACCAGCTCGTCGAGCTGCAACAGGTCTACTCAGACATAACCCGTCTTGGCGCGGAGGTGCTGGCTCTCAGCGTAGATGACGCCAGCGATGCGGCAACGATGAGGGCGGAGTTCAGATTTGAGTTCCCGATTCTGTACGATACCGACACATCGGTCACCCGCGATTGGGGCCTGTACAACCTGCTCGGGGACGGTGTGTCGGCTCCGGCGACTTTTGTCATCCGCCCGGACGGCTCGATCGAGTCCGCTCTGATCGGCACCAACATAGGTGAACGCCCCACCACGGATTCGATTCTCGAGGTGCTGGAGTCCCTCGCCGACACGGACGGGGCGTCTATGGGTGAGGGGCCCGATACCGCCGAGGGGCAGCCGGACATGCCCGCCGCCATACCCACGGCCGGCGAACCGGTCCCGGATTTTGATCTGCCGACGGCCCGGGGCGAATCGGTATCGATCAGTGAATTCAGGGGTGAAAAAGACATCGTCCTCGTGTTCTTCCGCGCATGGTGGTGAACCTACTGCCGCAGGCAGCTCGGCGAGTTGCAGGACAGCTACGGGGAGATT
This sequence comes from Dehalococcoidia bacterium, assembly GCA_030747175.1. Taxonomy (GTDB): domain Bacteria; phylum Chloroflexota; class Dehalococcoidia; order Lucifugimonadales; family Lucifugimonadaceae. Next base: position 25,294 of record JASLLE010000026.1, read on the forward strand.
ACGGCCCGTAACGCAGAAGTGATCGCGGTAACGACGCAGGACTTGAGCTTTGCGGGAGACGCTATCGACACGGTAGGCATACCGTTCCCGGTGGCGTATGACGTGACGACCACAATGCCCCGCCAGTGGGAACGGTTCGATAATTTCGGCACCGAGCTGGCCGACGCCGCCGTTTACGTGATCGACCAGGACGGGCTGCTGGTGTGGCAGTCGCTGGGAGACGACTACACACACCAGGTGTCAGCGGCCACGGTCCTGAAACAGCTTGATTCGATAGCCGGTTGATGTGGCGCGACCGGTTGCCTGTTGGGACATTAGGCGGTGTGTCGTCAGAACCGTGTTCCGGTCGTTTTTGAAGGAGCACGTTGACGGCCCTTCGAGAGCCTCAGGGTGCGATGGTTCGCCTCAGGGCGCGGCGGCCTGGGTTCGCCTCGGGGCGCGAAGGTGTTCGGTTACGGCCGGGCGCTTCGGGGCGCGTGAGGTTCGTTGCGGGGGTAATTCGGCCCGGGGCTACGCAGCCAGATCTTTGGACCTCTTGACGACCTGCTGGATGCGCCAGACGAGTTCGCCGTCTTCCCAGGGCTTCGTCATAAAATCCACGGCGCCCAGGTTGCGGGCTTCCGTCTGGGCCGCTTTACCGGTCTGAGCGCTTGCGATGATCACCGGGATCGGAGCGGTTTGAGGATTGACCTTTAACTCTTTGAGTACCTCGAACCCGTCGAAGACCGGCATCCCAATGTCCAGCACGATTACGTCCGGTCGGAAGTCCAGTGCCACCCCAATCACCTGGAGGCCGTTTTCCAGTTCCCTGATGACATAACCGGCGTCCTCGAGATCGGCGACAAGAAGTTCTCGGATATCAGGCTCATCATCCACCACGAGAACGCGTAATGAACTCATCATCATCCTTGATCCCCGGGATTTTCGGCCTGTTCCGGGTTCGGGATATTTTCCAGCCGGTTCATGAACCGAGGTCCGGTTGTTGGTTCGGATTGTGGCTTTGCCGTCACGCCGGGCAGTCGTACAGTCATCGTGGTTCCAGATCCGTAAGTACTTTCGACCGAGATGTCGCCACCATGTAGCTCGACGATCTTCCTGGAGATATACAGTCCGATTCCTGTTCCGGGTGTTGCAGACTTTTCAGCTTCCTCGGACCGGAAGAAGAGCGTGAACAGGTTCTCAAGGTCTTCCGGTTTCATGCCGCGTCCCTGGTCGGTTACGGACAGGACGGCGTGGCCCTCGCGAATCTCGGATCGAAGAGAGATTTTCGTTCCCGAGTCCGAGTATTTCCCGGCGTTACTCATGATGTTTGTCAGCACCTGGATCAACCTGCCCTTATCGACTTCCAGCCATGCCGGACCTTCGTGCATGTGCAGTGTCAACGTCTGATCGCGACCGTCCAGGATCGGTTCAAACGAAGTCGCAATCTCTTCAATGACGCCCTTGATATCCACCGATTCTTTCTGGAGACGGATCCGTTTCGATTCGATCCTGGAAAGCTCAAGCAGGTCATCGATCAAGGTGTTCAGTCGCCAGCCGTTGCGCTCGATCGTCCCTAAATGACGGAGGTCCCTTTCGTCGAGGTTGTTCCTCTTGTTCCCTTTGACGATCCTGGTGAAGCCCAGGACGGCGGCCAGTGGTGTCTTCAACTCGTGTGAGACGCTTGAGAGGAACTCGTTCTTGGCCCGGTCTATCCGCTGCAGCTCGCGGTTTTCGTCGTCAAGCCGTCTCGCGATCATCCGCTCGCGCCCTATTAGTTCCGAACTCTTGTTGGACAGGCGAACATCGCCGATGAATACGATGACAGACATCATGGCCAGGATCGACCCGAGCACGGGTACCGTGCTGTTCCTGATGGCGGAAGTTGTCATCGCTATTTCCGCGTCAAGCGTGTCCGTCACGTCCAGAACGAGGTCGAGCAGCATATCCGGGGTCTGACCGTCCACCCCGATCGGGACAAACGATTGGACTACGTCGATGGTCTTCGGGTTATCCGCGCCCGTTTCCGATTCCATCTGTACTTGTCGGATAAGTTTCGAGACTGTTCTGTTCTCGGCGATCGCCCGATCGCCTCCGCCGTAATCGGGATGGTCCATTTCACTGCCGCCCTCCCAGATTTCGGAGCCGTCGGCAGCATGCAAGGAGATGTGGCGAACATCGTTTGACGTTAGGAGTCCGGCGAAATCACCGGCGCTCATCAAGAGGATGGCGGCGGTAGTTGGATCGATTTTGCCCGAGTTGTAGTACGAGTTTGCCGTTGGGGCGTCGATCACCCCGTCTGGCCCATTTGATACGTCGATATTCTCGGCCACCCGCGTGAACATGGCCGCTATCAGATCCGCCTGTTGCGCGGCTACCTCGGTACCGGAACGGACGGCCGCGTCCTCACCGATCCCCTGCGCCATACGTTCAATAATGAATGTCGCGAGAATCAACGCCGCGATGCTGATAATGACAAACGCGATCGTAATCCGAAATCGCCCGAGGGATTCCGGAATGTTTATCGGTCGGATTTCGATATCCGAAGTTGCGGTGCCCATCCCCCGGATTCTGGAACCCGGGACCTGGATTCACAATCGGGAAGGCCGTCACCGAGGGTTGCGCAGTTTTTACTCCGGGCCTGTGGCTACTGCCTACGCATGTCTCCCACCCGCATGGGTGTCGGGAACGTCCACACCCATGATGACCACGTGCGACTCCCTACAACTCTCCTCAGAACCCGGGATCGGCGTCCCCGCGCAGCTTCGGATGGGTATCGGCCGACCCTTCGACGCCCCGGCGCGCGCCCTCACTGGTCCAGCGTGTAAGCCCGGGTCGCCGGGCTGACCAGCCAGATGCCCGCCGTCACGAGTCCCGCCCCAACCACGCCGATGATGAGTGACGGCTCGGGGCCGAAGGCCGCGAGGAGGCCTCCAAACACAATGCCGCCGGCCGGGAAGAATCCCCAGGCCATCTCGTAAATGCCAAAGACCCGGCCGCGCATCTCGTCCTCGACACGCATCTGAATCGCTACGGTGCCGACCGTGATGTGGACGGCGTTGACCGCTCCCGCTGCGAATGCCAGCGCGATTGAAACGATGAGCATCGTCGACACACTGAATCCGCCGACTGCTATCACCGTCAGCGCGTTCGTCACAAGCATGGCAATCCCCGCCCGCCGCACGTTTCCGCGCCAGCCCAACCACAACGCTCCCACAACAGCTCCGATCCCCATCCCGGTAAGTATGCCTCCCTGCTCTACGGACCCACCCCCGAATATGTCTTTGGCGAATACCGGCGCCAGGTAAATGAAACCGCCCAGGAAGAGAGCGTTGACGGCGGTGAACACGAGCACGATCAAGACGATACTGTCTGATCGAATTTTCTGTAGAGCGTCAGAAATCCCTGCCCATACCGGCGGTTGCCGATCCTCGATCTCCTGTCGCGGGCGCAGGGTAGCCAGCAACAGGGCCGCCAGCGTGAAGGAAACCGCTCCCAGCGTGAACGTTCCCTCGGCGCCGGTTTGAGAAAGCAAAACGGCGCCCATAAGAGGCGCGGTTATTCGGGAGATATGGAATGAGGTCTGATCGAACGAAACCGCTCTTACGAGCTGGCTCCGGTGAACAAGATTCGTGATGAAGGCCTGGCGGGCGGTCCAGTCGTTGCCCAGCGCTGCGCCAAACGCGACTCCGGAAGCGACGATGTGCCACGGTTCAAGGGCGTCCGTGAATCCGAGAACGGCCAGTACCATCATCGTCAGCGCCCCGATGGCTGAACCCGAGATGAGCATGACCCGGCGCGGCATTCGATCCGCAAGTACCCCGCCGATGCCGGCGAAGATGAATTGTGGAACGGCGAGCGCCGCGCCCAGGGCCGCAAGCCAGAGTCCAGACCCCGTCATGTCGTAAATCAGGAAGCTGTTGGACATGAAAACGAGCATGTGACCCGTGCTCCACGTCAGCGTAGATATCACGAACGTGATGAACGGGCTCTGACGCAGTACGTGCGGGAGGGACGCGCTGAAGGGCGCGCTTGTGTCGTCCCCGGGATCACCAGTTTTCTCAGCCATAACTGTTCATTGTGCGGTCCCCGATGGGGCGATGCCATTCGGGGCGCCGAACGGGCCAGGGGTTGGCGCGATAAAATCTTCGTTCACAACTGATTCCGCAAATCGCACCGAGGAGTGACCGTGGCAAGCAGCGACACCGGCCGGCCTAACATCCTGTTCATCCTGAGCGACGACCAGGGACCGTGGGCGATGAACTGCGCCGGTACGCCGGAGTTGCGCACGCCAAACCTCGATCGCCTGGCGGCGACCGGAATCAGGTTTGAGAGCTTCTTTTGCGCTTCGCCGGTTTGCTCACCGGCGAGGGCTTCGATCCTCACCGGCCAGATGCCGTCACAGCACGGTGTGCAGGACTTCCTCAGAGCCGGGAACTCGGTGAATCTGCCGGGCGACGGAAAGACGGTCCGGTACCTGGAAGGCCGGACCACGTACACGGAAATTCTCGCCGGCAACGGGTACGCGTGCGGACTGAGCGGAAAGTGGCATCTCGGGGATTCCGCGACACCGCAGACAGGGTTCGATTACTGGAACGTGCACGCCACCGGCGCCGGCAATTACTACAACGCCCCGATGTTCAGAGATGGCGAGCTGTACACGGCCGACGGCTATTTCAGCGACGTAATCACGGATAACGCCATCGAGTTCATGGAGGATCAACTGGGTTCCGAACGGCCGTTCTCGCTTAACGTCCACTACACCGCCCCACACGCTCCCTGGGGTCCGGAACAGCATCCCGCGGAGCTGTACGACGATTACTTCCAGAACTGTGATTTCGGGTCAGTGCGGTGGGACCCGGTTCACCCCAACCACCTTGCGAAAGAAGGTTCGTCCGGGAGTGTCGGGACGACCGAAGAAGAGCGACGAGGGCTACTGAGTGGCTACTTCGCCGCTATCACCGGGATGGACACCAATATCGGCCGGCTCCTCGACTGGCTGGAAGAACACGGCCTGCGAGAGAACACGCTAGTCGTGTTCACGGCCGACAACGGAATGAACATGGGGCACCACGGTATCTGGGGCAAGGGGAACGGCACCTACCCGCCAAACATGTTCGACACGGCGGTCAAGGTGCCGACCTTGATGTCTCGGCCGGGGCGTGTGCCGGAGGGTGTTGTAGAGAAGAGCCTCCTGAGCCATTACGACTTAATGCCGACGCTGCTCGATTACGTGGGACTGGGCGGCTCCGGCGATGGGGCCGGGGAACTCCCGGGCAGCAGTTTCGTCTCGATCCTTGAGGGCAAAGAGGGCAAACCGATGGGGTCCGAGCGGCCGGTCGTGGTGCTGGACGAGTACGGGCCTACCCGGATGATCAGGACGGATTCGATGAAGTATGTCCACCGATACCCGGACGGCCCGTACGAGTTGTACGACCTCGTCGGCGATCCCGATGAAACCGTGAACGAGATCGACAATCCGAAATATGCTCAGTCGATAACTGCGATGCGGGGGCAGCTAGAGGAGTGGTTCGAGCGATACACGGAGCCAGAGCGAGACGGGACGAAGCAGGCAGTAAAGGGCCGGGGCCAGTTGGACCTGGTCGGCAAGTCAGGGGCGTTCGCACAGGACGTTGTGTTCCTGCGGGACGCGTAGGTCCGTGGTTCTCCCCCGCGATCGGCGAGGGGCACATGACGGGTGTCCTGATCCTTCCCCGGAATGAGATGGACCGGGTGAGGGAGAACAATGGTTCCGGCCCGAACGTGTTTGGTTTGCCGGTGGCTCTGTCGGTACAGATCCCTCGTCCTTCCGTAACCGGAAGGATCGGGATGACAATGGGAACCACGTCCCGAGGCTCTCGAAGCTTGTACTGAGGGTGTCGAATGTGGACCGGATCACTCGGCACCGCGCTCTTGCGACGATCACCTACCGATGATCCCCCTCACCCTTCCGGCGGGCGGAAGGACAGGCTACCAACCCTCTCCCGCGACGGGGAGAGGCCCAATCTGAAGTTCCTTCTCCCGGCGGGAGAAGGTGCAGGATGAGGGAGAAGTTGCTCCCGGCGTGTACGGGCCCGCACCTACCCGTTCGGCTTGATCACCAGTTTGACGCCCTTGCCCTGACCGGAATCGATGATGGCCTGCGGCACATCCTGTAGCCCGTATCGGCCGGTTATGACGCCGTCAAGATTCAGCTTTGCCAGCTCGCCCGGGGTTCGATTGAACACGTCTCCACGCCCGAATCCTGACTGCAGGGTGACCTCCCGGTACTGCATGTCGTACAGGTCGACCGGCAGTGGCGCGCCTGCCGGAGCGACCCCGATCATGAGCACCTGACCCCTCGGGCGTACAAGCTCCACGCATTTCGCGACCAGTTCCGCTTTGCCCACGGCTTCAGCGGCGATGTGCAGCCCCCTGCCGTTCGTCAGGTCTGCGACGAAGTGATCGACGCTGGATTCGGCGGGGTCGTGTAACACATCGATGCCGAGCTGGGCGGCGAAATCACGTCGATAGCCCACCGGCTCAGAGATCGCGACGGTCTCGACGCCGTGCGTCTTGAGGAACGCGGCCGTCATGAGGCCCATCATTCCGCCACCGATCACAAGTCCGACCGCCCCGTCATCAATTCGTAAGCGACTTACTCCTGATAAGCAACATGAGGCAGGCTCGGTGATCGAAGCGATCTCAACATCCAGGTCGCCCGGCACTGTTACTGCGGAGGCGTTCGGCACAGAGGCGAGCTCGGCGAAGAACTCGTGCTTCTGCGTGTTCCGCTCGCATCGAGACACGGTCCATGTCCGGCAACTCTCGCACTCGCCACAGGACGTGCTGTGGTTGAGCACAACGCTTTCACCAATGCGGTCCCGGCTGACGTTCGCCCCGACATCGATGATCTCGCCCGAGGCCTCGTGGCCCAGGATCTGCGGCGGCGTGGATGGGAACAACCCCTGCGTGATGTGTACGTCGGTCCCGCACACGCCGACTGTGCCGATCCGCACCATGACGTCGCCCGGCCCGATAACCGGGTCCGGTACATCGCCGTACTCGAAGTTGCCGCCGCCGAGCCATGTACACGCTTTCAACGGGATCTCCTCCGTGAGGCCTGTCCGGGCCGCTATTTGAAATCTGGTGAGAGTATCGCGCGGGGCGAGGTTGTTGTGGCGGTCCGACCTCCTGCTCCCCGGCAACGGGCCCATATTCGCCTGTAGACTCGCCCCGGCAGAACTTTGATCGTCGTCGATCATCTTCTCGCATGAATAATCCGCCCCGACCCCCCTCCTGAATCAGGAGGGGCCAGCCGTAGAGCACGGAGTATCGCAATGGCCCCTCGCGTGATCATTCTTGGATCAGGCACTCCCACACCACACACGGCTCGATGGGGCACGTCCTTCCTCGTAGGGATCGGTGGCGAATGGATGATGTTCGACTGCGGATTCGCCGCCACTTACAAGCTGGCGAAAGCGGGTTTCATGGCGACGCAGGTGGACAACCTGTTCTTTACCCACCACCACTCTGACCACGACGCCGACTACCCATCTTTCTTGCTCACCCGGTTCGACATGTCTATCGGCAAGGAGAACGAGCTCAACGTGTACGGGCCGACCCTAACGGAGCAACTGACCGAGCGATTGCTTGGCGAGGGCGTTGGCGCGTTCTGGCACGACATCGTGGCGCGCACCAATCACCCGCTGTCGCTGGCCGCTCACGTGGAGCGCGGAGGGACGTTGCCGCGCAGGCCACCGAAAATCCACGCCCGTGACATCGGCCCGGGTACGATAGCGACCGGCAAGAACTGGGAGATAACCGCGGCCCCGGTGGAGCACGTTCAGCCCTATCTCGATTCGCTGGCGTATCGGATCGACTCTGACGAGGGTTCGATCGTGTTCTCGGGCGACACCCGGCCATGTGCTTCCCTGACCAATCTTGCCCACGGCGCAGATCTGCTGGTGATGGAGTGCGTCCGGCTGGAGAGGGCACATGAAGGAAACGCGTTCGGCGACAGCGAGACGGCGACGTATGGCGCGGGCCAGACGGCGAAGGACGCCGGGGTGAAGCGGCTTGCGCTGGTGCACCAGGTACCCGCCATGGACGAACCGGTGATGCACGCGCAGGCATTACACGAGGTGACGAGCGTTTACGACGGCCCGGTGATCTGGGGTGATGAGTTACTCGAGGTTCCGTGGGAATAGCGGGGTTGGTCTACCCCTCACCCCGATCCTCTCCAGCAAAGGAAGAGGGGGCAAACATGAACCTCCCCCCGGGAGAGAGGAGGTCAGATATGAGTCGCTTCGCGAGAGGGCACCCTGAGTACCTGAACCCGTAGGGGCGTATGGCAATACGCCCGTCTCACTCCGAGGCTAACCACCCCCAGACCCCTTCCTCTACCTCAGGAGGGGGCATTCAGATGGCCCCCCCGGGAAAGAGGAAACCTGTCCTGAGGCGCTCGAACGATCTGAGGGGGGTCACTTCGGGGTTCCGCAACCGGACGGCATGTTTTCGCCTGTAATATCGCGGTCGCCAAAGCGGTGATAGTGCTGTACACGCGCCGTCGCTTTTGATAACCACCCCCTGAACCTCCTCCTACATTAGGAGGAGGCAACAGAATACCCCCTCCTAATGTAGG